>DASRQW010000046.1 GCA_035696245.1 Longimicrobiaceae bacterium
CGCTCGCCGGCCGAGGTGCCGCTCTCGCGCGATGCGGGGGTCGGCTAGTCGGCGCGCTCGGCGTCGTCGGCGGCGGGGATGCGGGCGAAGGGGCGCACGGCCACGAACAGGGCGGTGGCGGTCAGGGCGGCCAGGACCAGCTCCACCTGCTCCAGCACGTTCCGTCCGGCTTCGATGAGGGCGAGCATGCGAGCCTCCGCGTTGGTGTGCAACTACCAACCTTACAACGAGATAACGCATCGCACGCCTTGCATCTCCCGTGCCGCATCCGTTTGCCGTGACCGGAGATGCGCCGCATGGGCCACGGTCCCGAAGCTCTGGTCACGACGGGAGATGCACGCGATGGTCGCCGCCGGCGAGCAGAAAACATTAGGTCACATCCCGCGCCGGACGTACATTGCCGCCGCCACACGCCCGGCCGGAAGACCACACCCACCCGCGGAGACCCACCTCGATGCGCACCATCCCCGCCGCCCTGCTGCTCCTGGCCTGCGCCTTCGCGCCCGCTGCCGCCCAGACGCCCGTCCCCGCGCCTGCGCCCGGATCGGCGCCGCCCTCCGGGTACGATGCCTCGCGCAACGACCTGCGCGGCATGGGCGTTGGCGAAGGTTCGCGCGTGCGGCTCACCGCGCCCGTGATCTCGCCCGACCCCATGGTGGGCCGCGTGGCCGGCCTCACGCGCGACTCGCTGCTGCTGGGCCGCGGCGGCGGCGCGCGCCTCCAGATCGAGACGCGGCAGCTCCGGTCGCTCTCGGTGAGCGCCGGGCACAACCGCTGGACCTGGGCGCTCGCGGGCGCGGGTGTCGGGCTGCTGGTGGGCGGCGTGGCCGGCGGGACGGCGGGCGGCCACGCCGACACGAGCGGGTTCGGAGGGCTGGCCGGCTTCATCGCCGGGGTCCTCGTGGGCACGCCCGTGGGTGCAGGCGTGGGCGCCGCCGTCGCGCCCGAGCGGTGGACGCCGGTCCCGCTGCCCCACCCGGCGGGCTGAGCCGGTGCGCCACGCACTCCGCGTCACCGCGGCGGTCCTCGCCGCATCCGCGCTGCGCGCCGCGCCGGCCGCCGCGCAGTTCCGTCTGGATCTGGAGCCCGGCGCGGCCGTGCGCGTCACGACCCTCGCCGCCCCCGGCGTCCAGGTCACGGGGAAAGCGCTGCGCACCGATGGCAACGGCAGCACCATCGTCATCTGGCCGCGAAGCGCACCGGCCGGCACGGAGACGCGGTACGCACTGAGTGACCTGGCGATGCTGGAGGTCCGCGGCGGGAAGAACCGCACGCGCGGCGCGCTGATGGGCGCCGGGATCGCCGCGGCCCTGGCCGCCGTCTTCGGCGGCATCGACAGCGCGCGGGGCCGCATCTCGTCCGGCGAGCTGACGAGCACCGTCGGCTGGGATGCGGTGTTCGGTGCAGGTGTAGGCGCCCTCTTCGCTCCGCGGCGGTGGCAGCCGCTTCCCCTGCCCGGCCGCCCCGCTCCAAGCGTGGAGCCCGCGCCCTGACGGGTTGACCCTCCGCGCCAACGACGGCAGATTGCCGCCTTTCCCGCACCTCCACACGGCCGAGCGTTTTCGCTGCCGGCCGCACATCTCCCGTCCCACCATCGAACGATGCACATCCGTCTCCCCCGGCAGCTCGCCGCCGTGCTGCTCGGCAGCGCAGTGCTCCTTTCCGCCTGCTCCGACGCGACCGGCGCCGACGGCGTGGGGTCGATGCAGTTCGACTACGCGGGCGACCTGTCCGGAAGCTTCTCCGCCGTGGGCAAGCCGGAGCGCGGCACCACCGGCTCGTACGCCGAAGCACTCTACTACGCCTCTCCCAACCTGAACGTGGCGGGCTACCAGACGTCCGGAAACGGCGTGGGCGACATGCTGAGCCTAACATTCGTTCGGCCCACGGGGCCGCATACCTACCAGATCCGCAACGACGCCGCCTGCCCCGACGCAGCCGGTGAATGCGCTTTCGGCGCCTTCATTCGCGAGTCCGTTGGCCAGCCCCCGGTGTGGCTGATGTTCACCTCCGGAACCGTGACGGTGACGTCGGTGACCTCCACCGAGATCAGCGGCACCTTCAGCGGAACCGTGCGCGAGGAGGTGTCCGGCCTCGCCCCGCATCCCGCCCCGCTCATGAGCGCCACGATCACACACGGCCGCTTCCGCGCGCCGCTGGTGGAGCTCCGGCTCTCCTCGACGGCCAACGCGGCCGCGATCCGCCTCCGCCGCAGCGCTCCCGCGTCCGCCCCGCCGGTGCCCTGAAGGTCCTGTTCGTGTGCAGCCGCAACCGGCTGCGCAGCCTCACGGCCGAGCACGTGTTCGCGGACGTCCCCGGCTGGCAGGTCCGCTCGGCCGGCACGGAGCCGAACGCGCGCATCCGCGTCACCGCTGGCCACGTGGGCTGGGCGGACGTGGTGGTGGTGATGGAGAAGCGCCACCGCGAGCGCATGCGCCAGCGCTTGGGGGACGCGCTGAACGGCAAGCGCTTCGTCTGCCTGCACGTATCCGACGACTACGCGTACATGGACCCGCTGCTCGTCCGCCTGCTCCGCGAGCGCCTGGCCGAGCACGTCCCCATCCCCGGCGACGCAACGGAAGACGACGAACCGCCCTCTCCGGCCTGACCGGAAGGGCGGTTCTGCCTTCGGGACGGTAGATGACGACGGGAGATGCACATCTGCCCATATCCCGACCTACCCGACGACGGCGCATCACGGGAGATGGAACGTCGTCCGATCCCGCCCGGACCTTCGATCCCGATCTGCCGACGCAGATTCTCGCCACCTTCCAAGCCGCTTTTCCCCATCTCCCGATAGCGATTTTCCTCATCTGCCGAAGGCGCTGTTCCGCGAAAGACGCGGGCGTGGCACTGCGGGTGCAGCCTGCGGCCTGGCCGTCCGCGCGTACTGGCGAGGCGTGGGGGCGGGCGTTACCATCCGTTTGCATTCCGATCCTCCCGCCCGTGGCGCCGCCGCGGGGGATGGGAGCGGGGTGGCCCGCCATTCCCGACCGCATCCCCGGCCCCGGCCGGGTCCCGACCCGCGATGCTCAACAACGTCGTCCTGCGCTTCGGCCCCAGCGAAGGCTCGCCTCCGCTCCGGTTCGCCCCCGGCCCCATGACCGTCTTCGTGGGCCCCAACAATTCCGGGAAGAGCCTGGCGCTGCGCGAGATAGAGACGCTGCTGGAGAGCGGCGGCGAGCTCTCGGGCGAGATCGTGGCGCGCCTGGAGCCGCACTTCCCGGACGCGGACCAGGCCGAGCGCATGCTGATGGCCCGGCGCGTGGACGACCCCGCCGTCACCGTGCCCGAGGGCTGGCTGCGCGTGGCGGAGATGAAGAGCGCCGCCGAGCAGGCCCGCAAGCGCGCCACCGACGTGTGGGAGCCGCAGCAGCGCCTGGTGGACCTGGCCGGCGTCCTCGCCGCCCTCCGCCACGGCGGCCCGCTCAGCGACCCCGAGATGGCGCTGCTGAGCCGCGACTTCCTCTCGCTCTTCACCATTCGGCTGGATGGGCAGACCCGCCTCTCGCTCATGCAGCCGCGGCGCGTGGGCAACCTCCAGCACCAGCCGGTGAACCACCTGGCCGCGCTCTTCCGCGACGACGTTGCCCGCGAGCGCATCCGCGAGATCACCGCCGACGCGCTGGGGCTGTACTTCGTGATCGACCCCAGCGGCGGCACGCACTTCCGCGTGCGCATGTCCGAGCGGGCGCCTCTGGACGACGCCGAGGAGCAGGCGCAGGACGACCGCGCCCGCGCGTTCCATGGCCGTGCGGCCGACATCGCCGACATGAGCGACGGCGTGAAGGCGTTCACCGGCCTCACCGCGGCGGTGCTCAGCGCGGACTACCGCGTGATGCTGGTGGACGAGCCCGAGGCGTTCCTGCACCCGCCGCTCACCCGCAAGCTGGGCCGCCGCCTCACCGAGCTGGCCGCCGAGCGCGGGGCGAACGTGCTGGCCAGCACGCACAGCCCGGAGTTCGTGATGGGCTGCATCCAGGCCGGCCGCCGCGTCAACATCGTCCGGCTCACGTGGCGGCGCGGCGTGGCCAGCGCGCGCCTGCTGGCGGCCGACAAGCTCCAGACCATGATGCGCGACCCGCTGCTGCGCTCCACGGGCGTGCTGGGCGCGCTCTTCCACGAGGGTGCCATCGTCTGCGAGGCCGATGCGGACCGCGTGTTCTACCAGGAGGTCAACGAGCGGCTGCTCGTGTCCCGCGCGCGCGGCGCCGACGGGTGCGTCTTCCTGAACGCGCAGAACAAGCAGACCATCCGCCGCATCGTCCGGCCGCTTCGGGAGATGGGCATTCCCGCCGCCGCGGTGGTGGACCTGGACATCCTGAAGGGGCGCGAGGACTTCCGCGAGCTGCTGCGCGCGGCGTTCGTGCCCGAGGTGTTCTGGGCGCCGTGGGAGGAGCTCCGGGCGCGCGTGCACCAGAAGCTGCGCAACGAGGACTTCAAGAGCGGGGGCATCTACACGCTGGGGAAGGACCACCGCCCCGCCGCGCAGATGCTGCTGGACAACCTGTTCGCGTACGGCGTGTTCATCGTGCCGCCGGGCGAGCTGGAGGCGTGGCTGCCGGAACTGGAGGCGGGCGGGCACGGGCCGGAATGGCTCACCCAGGTCTTCGCGCGCATGGGCACCGACCCAACGCAGGAAGGCTACCGGCTGCCCGGCGAGGGCGGCGTGTGGCGCTTCATGCAGGCCGTCGCCGCCTGGATCGCCGACCCGCGCCGCAAGGGCATGGCCGAGGAGCACGTCCCCCTCGACCACCTCCTCCCCCCGCCCGACCACGACGCGGCCGAGGCGGATGTCCCCGCTATCGGCGCCCTTCCATCGGCTCCGCCCCTTCCCACGGCGGCGACGGAAACCGAGACGAAAATCGCCGCTGCCTGACCGCCTGGCCCCGCACCACCGCACCTCCAGGTAGGGCGCGGACCTGCGTGTCCGCCCGGCTCTCCGAACGCCCCACATCACCCGAACCGCGATTTTCGGGGGATCCAAATGACGAAGCAGCCCTCCGCACGCGCTTGCGGAAGGCCGCTCTCTCATCGCACGATCAAGTCACCAGAGCTGCACCGACATCAACCGGAAGTCGGGGGATAGGATCCAGATCTGGTCCCAGTTCTCCTCGTTGTGCAGCGTCACGCGCCCGTCCGGGTGCCGAACGGCGGCGGGTTGTGCCTGCGCGTATTCCACGACCGCGAAGTAGTACCCGCCCGCCTCGAAGAAGCTGGCCACGTGGGGGCGGGCGGTGTCCGGCTGGATCACGGCGGCGAGCCGGCGGCACAGCGGCGCGTCGGCATGCCCCGCCAGCGGCCGGACCGGCGAGCGGATCGCGCCCGCCATCCCGTTCGCGCGAAGGCCCACTTCCATACGCGCATCGCCCAACAGCGCGCGGACCTGACCCTGGCCGTGGTTCCGCGGAGATGGGCAGTCCTGCGCGCGCCCCGCGGATGCCGCAATGATGAGCGCCACGGCGGAGAATGCCGCCGCCCGAAAGATCGATCGCACGAAGGACCTGATGTTCATCGTCACCCCGGCTGCTCGCCTACGGAAATTGCTCGATAGGGAGCGATGATACGCGGCGGCGGTTCCCGAGGCAACGTTCATCTGCCGCATCCGGCGGCGAGGCTGTTGGCCCGCAGCTGAAACCCCGCCATCCGCGTGCGCGTACACCCGCGTACTTCCGCGGCGTACACGATGGGCCGCGTCCCGCCCCGCATCTCCCTCCTCATGCAGCAGCAGCCTTCCCGAAACGCGACCGCGGCGACCCGCGCGCAGGACCGCGCCACCGAGCTTTCGTCGGTCGGCGTGGGGCTTTCCACGCTGCGCGGGAACCCCATGCGCACCTTTCTGGCTACGCTGGGGGTGATCATCGGGGTGGCGGCGCTGGTGGCAGTGCTGTCGCTGGGCGACGGGATGGAGAGCTTCGCGCGCAACGAGCTTTCGCGCACGACCGACGTGCAGAACGTGTTCATCAACCCCCGCACGGCCGACAGCATCGACGGCGTAGAGGTGCCGCGGCAGCGCTTCGTGCGCTTCACCACGGCAGATGCGCAGGCCGCCGCGCGCGAGGTGCCGGGCATCGCGGGCGTGGGGCTCTCCATCGGCGGCACCACGTTGGTGACGCCCCCGGACGGCGGAAGGCGCCGCGGCGCGCGCGTGACGGCCACGCTGGCGACGGCTGCAGAGTTCAATGAGATCGAGATCGAGGAAGGGCGCTTCTTCTCGGAGATCGAGGCGGAGCGCAACGTGCCCGTGGTGGTGCTGAGCCACACGGCGGCCGTGGAGCTTTCCCGCACGCATTCGCCGGCGCAGCTGCTGGGGCGCGCGGTACGAGTGCGGGGGATGCCGCGCACGGTGGTGGGGATTCGCGCGGAGATACGGGGTGAGCGGGGGCTCGGAATCTTCGTGCCTATCCGCGCCGCGCCCGAAGTGATGCTCCCCGCGGAAGCGCAGGGCCCGCGCACTCTGCTGGTGAAGGCGCCCAGCGTGGAGCAGGTGCCCGCCGTGCAGGAGCGGGTGGAGGACTGGCTGGCCACGCGCTACGGCCGCTGGGACCGCGACATGCGCGTGGAGACGCGCCTGGACCGGGTGGAGCAGATGCAGCAGGCCTTCCGCGCGTTCAAGCTCTTCCTGGGCGCCATCGCCGCCATCTCGCTGCTGGTGGGCGGCATCGGGATCATGAACGTGCTGCTGGCGTCGGTCACCGAGCGCACGCGCGAGATCGGGATCCGCAAGGCGGCGGGGGCGCGGCGGCGCGACATCCTCCTTCAGTTCCTGGCGGAGTCGGTCGCCATCTCGGGCTCGGGCAGCGCCATCGGGCTGCTGCTGGGGCTGGGGATCGCGTTCGCGGCGGCGGCGGCCATGCGGGCCAGCACGCAGGCGCTGGTGTACGCCGGGGTCTCGTGGTCCACCATGGCCGTGGCGGCATCTTCCGCCCTGATCATCGGCCTCTCGTTCGGCACGTACCCGGCCCGCCGCGCCGCCCGCCTCTCCCCCATCGACGCCATCCGCCACGAATGAAGAACGGGAGATGCGCGGCCTCCCCGCATCTCCCGCATCTCCCGCATCTCCCGCATCTCCCGCATCTCCCGCATCTCCCGCATCTCCCGCATCTCCCGCATCTCCCCCATCTGCCCCATCTGCCGATCTGCCGATCTGCCGCATCTGCCCCATCTCCCGCATCTCCCGCTCGACCCCACATCTGCTGACTCACGGTATCCAGGAATCGCGCAAACGTCGCGTATAGCTGACGAGTCCAGCCTCCTTGTGCCGATCCAGCGTCGAGGAGAATGCCTGGGTTGCTTTTCGATACAAAGTGCTTTACTGTTGGGCAAGCTACTCGCCCACGACGTGCCTGCTCGGAGACGTGGGAACTGACACCTCGAACCTGGGAAAAGTGATGAAGACGGACAACACGGCGTACCGGTCCACCATCCGCATCGTGCTCGCGGCGGCGGCGCTTCTGTTGGTGCCGCTGGTGGCGATGCAGTTCACGGACGAGGTGGTCTGGACGCCGTTCGACTTCGCCGCGGCCGGCACCCTCCTGGTGGGAACCGCGCTCCTGTACCAGTTGGGAGTGAGGAAGGCGACCAACTTCGTGTACCGCGCCGCCGTGGGCGTCGCGCTCGGGGGAGCGCTCTTCCTCGTGTGGTCGAACCTTGCCGTGGGCCTCATCGGGAGCGAGGACAACCCCGCCAACTTCATGTACGCCGGCGTGCTCGCCGTCTGCTTGGCCGGTGCCGTCGCCGCGCGCTCGCAGCCCCGCGGGATGGCTCGCGCGCTGTTCGCGACCGCGGCCGCGCAGGCGCTGGTCGGCGCCATCGCGATCATCCTGCGGTTGGGCGCTCCGGAGAGCGGGCCGCTGGAGCTGCTGGGCGTGAACGGGATGTTCGTCGTGCTGTTCGTCGCGTCGGCGGCGCTGTTCCGGCGCGCCGCGCTAGAGCAGCCTCGCGCGGGTGCAGCGCGGCCCGCTTGATATGAGATGGGCCTGGACCGCGGTCGCTCCG
>DASRQW010000047.1 GCA_035696245.1 Longimicrobiaceae bacterium
CGCGCCTTCCTCCGCGGGAAGCAACGCCGACCTGACCTCGTCCGCCGCTATTTCCAGGGCCGACACGTGACCTACGCCGCGCAAACCAATTAGCGGGCGGGGTAATATCTCCAGAAACCACAAGCAGTTCTCCCCTCTCCCGCTTGCGGGGGAGGGGCCGGGGGAGGGTGCACCTTTCCGCACGCACCACATCTTCAGCACCGCCCGACCGATCTCCCCTGAACGTGCTATCCCTCTGCCGATGCTGGTCGCCACTGTCGTTGCGACTGGGGGCGGGGGCGGGTATCTTGGCGCCCATGCTAGACGACCTGAAGACCCTGTTCTCGAGCGCGTGGGCGTCGTTCCTGCGCGAGGTGGGCCGCCGCGAGCCCGAAGACCAGGTGGCCGAGCTGCTCGGGGCCATGCGCCGCGAGATGGTGGACGCCCGCGCCAACCTGCCCGTGTACGAGGAGGAGCACCGCCGCGCGGGCCTGGACCTCCAGCGCGAGCGGAAGATGCTGGAAGACACCGTGCGCCGCCGCGGCATGGCCGAGCGCATCGGCGACGCCGAGACGGTACGCGTGGCCGACGAGTTCGCGGCGCGGCACCACGACCGCATCCGCGTGCTGGAAGAGAAGGTGAAGGCCGCGAAGGACGAGTGGGACCTGCGCGTGCGCGAGTCGCACGACATGCTGCGGCGCTACAAGGAGGCCGACGCCAACCGCTTCGCCCTCCTCGCCGAGATGCGGCGCGCGGGCGCCCGCGAAACCATCGGCGGCACGGGGAACGGCGGCGCCACCGACGACGCGTTCCGCACCTTCGACCGCACCGCCGACGACATCGACAGCCGCTCGGCGTACGACGACGCCCTCCGCGAGCTCACCGAGGACATGGAGGGCGGCACTCCGCCGCCGCAGCGCCCCTCCGCCAGCGACGTGGACGACAAGCTCCGCGAGCTCAAGCGCCGCATGGGCCGGGAGTAGCTCCGCAGCCGGTCTATTGACCCTCGGATTACGATGCTTCTTCTCCGCTGCACCCAGCGCCTCCTGAAGGGCGCCAAGCTCCCGGTGACGGCGGACCCTCCCGAGCCGTCGGGCCCGCTCTCGGAGTGGTACGTGAACCGGGTGCCGCTGCCGCTTCCCGGCCGCACGGCGGTGATCTTCACCTCCGTCACCACGCTCCTCACCGTAATCACGCCGGCACGGGCGATCCACACCGCCCTCCCCCTCTTCCGCGAGCGGCTGCCCCGCTTCCTCGCCCGGTTGGACGTACCCGGCGATTGGACGCGGCGCCAGATGGAGACGCTGGACGACGTCGTGGTGGCGAAGACGGCGAACCGGCGCGTGCTGGGCTCTATGAACGACCTGGCGTACCTCGCCCAGGGCTACGTGGACGCCGCGCCGTCGTTCCCCGCGCTGGATCTGGACTTCGTGGAGATGCGGACCTCCGAGGCGCCCATGAGCTTCCTGGACTACGAGAGCCCCGCCCGCCTGGTCGCCACCCTCGCGCGCGAGGGGTAGGTCCGGCCCACCTCCCCTCCGCCAGCTGACGGACGCACGAAGGGCCCGCCTTCCTCGCGGAGGCGGGCCCTTCGTCACGTCATCCGCCCGTCGGCCGAGACGGGATGCGCCGGGCTAGAACCAGTCGCGGTTGTTGCCGCGGTAGCCCTGGTCGTACCCTCCGCGCATGTTCTGGCCGCCGCGGTAGTCGTCGGCGTTGTAGTAGGGCTCGTCGCCCACGCCGCCGTTGTACTGGCGGTCGTAGCCGCCCATCCCGCCGGCCATCATCCCGCGGTCCACGTCGCCGCGTCCCATGTCGCCCTGCCCGCCGCGGAAGCCGCCGCGGATCATGCGGATGGGGGTGCGGTTCTGGCGGTCGCCGAAGGGGTCGCCGTTGTTGGTCTGCTCGCGGCTCTTCATCCCCCGGTCGTAGCCGCCGCCGTACCCGCCGCCCTGCATCCCCCGGTCCATCCCGCCGCCCATGGTGCCGTAGTCGCGGTCGTAGCCGCCGCCCATGCCCATGCCGGCGCCGCCCTCGTACCCCGTGCCCCACGAGCCGCCCTGCTGGCCGCGGTAGCCGTAGTCGCGGTCGTAGCCGCCCATGTCCATGGCCTCGCGGCCGGTGTTCTTCATGCGGTTCCAGCCGCGCTGCAGGCTTCCCTCGGCGCGGTCTGCCCAACCGCCGCCCTGGTTCGAGTAGCCGTTGCCCCCGCCGCCGGACATGCCGCGGTAGCCGTAGTCCCGGTCGTAGCCGCCGCTGAAGGTGTCGCTGGAGCCGTGGGTCATCCGGTCCCAGCCGCGCCGCACCGAGTTCTCGGCCTGCCCGGCCCAGCCCGCCCCGTTCCCGGCGCCCCACTGCGGATTCCCGCGGCTGCCCAGGTCACGGTCGTAGTTGTTGCGGTCGAAAGCTCCCATCTGTGGCCTCCCTCTGGTTCGGTTTCCGGCCCGCCGCGCCACCTCTCACCGCCGGCGCAGGGCAGCACGGCAGGTGCAATCTCCGTTCCAGCCAAGCACCTGGGCCTTGTCCCGGCGGTGCGCCCGGGGTACGTTAGCGCCGCTCCACCCAAGCCCCGAAAGCTGCGATGGCGAGACCCATGGACACACAGATTCTGGAGGTCCTGCGCGCGCACCCGCTGCTGCGCTCCCTGGACCCCGCCGAGCTGGACTTCCTGGCGGGCGCGGCCGACCTGCGGCACGCCGCCGCGGGGAGCTACGTCTTCCGCGAGAGCCAGCCGCGGCGCTCGTTCGGCATCCTGCTCCGCGGCCGCGTGGAGATCGTGAAGGGCCTCCAGGGCCGCCCCGAGGTGCTTCACGTGCTCTCCGAGGGCGAGTCGTACGGCGAGGGCAGCCTGCTGGACGACTACCCCCACTCGACGTCGGGCCTGGTCACCCAGGACGCCGAGCTGGTGGAGATCGCCCGCGACCGGCTGAGCGCCGTGGCCAGCGAGCACCCGGCGCTCTACGGCAAGCTGGCGCTGGCGGCGGCGCAGGTCATCGCCTCGCGGCTGCGGCAGGCCAACGTGCGGCTCACGGGCCGCTCCGCCGGCTACCTGTCGGGCGAGCTGCGCACCGAGCACGACCTGCTGGGCGAGCGGAACCTGTCGGTGGACCTGTACTACGGCGTGCAGACGCTGCGGGCCACCGAGAACTTCCCCATCACCGGCATCCCCATCTCGCAGTACCCGTACTTCGTGCACGCGCTGGCCGCGGTGAAGGAGGCCGCCGCGCAGGCCAACGCCGAGCTGGGCCTGATCCCGGAAGAGATCGCCGACGCCATCGTGCGCGCCTGCCGCGAGATCCGCGACGGGCGGCTGCACGAGCAGTTCGTGGTGGACGTGGTGCAGGGCGGGGCGGGAACGAGCACCAACATGAACGCCAACGAGGTGATCGCCAACCGCGCGCTGGAGCTGCTGGGCCGCCGCAAGGGCGACTACGACTGGGTGCATCCCAACAACCACGTCAACCTCTCGCAGTCCACCAACGACGTCTACCCCACCGCGCTCAAGATCGCCGGCAACTGGGCCATCCGCGACCTGGTGGTGGCGCTGGGCGAGCTGCGGGGCGCGTTCGCGGCCAAGGCGGCGGAGTTCGCCGACGTGCTGAAGATGGGGCGTACGCAGCTCCAGGACGCCGTGCCCATGACGCTGGGGCAGGAGTTCAACGCCTTCGCCGTCACCATCGGCGAGGACATCGACCGGCTGCAGGAGGCCGCGGCGCTGATCCGCGAGATGAACATGGGCGCCACCGCCATCGGCACCGGCATCAACACCGACCCGCGCTACGCCGCCCTGGTCCGCGACCGGCTGGCGGCCACGACCGGCCTGGCGCTCGTCACCGCGCCCGACCTGGTGGAGGCCACAGCCGACACGGGGGCGTTCGTGCAGCTCTCCGGCGTGCTCAAGCGCGTGGCGGTGAAGCTGAGCAAGATCTGCAACGACCTGCGGCTGCTCTCTTCCGGGCCGCGTACGGGCTTCAACGAGATCAACCTGCCGCCCATGCAGCCGGGCTCGTCCATCATGCCCGGCAAGGTGAACCCGGTGATCCCCGAGGTGGTCAACCAGGTCTGCTTCCAGGTGATGGGCAACGACCTGACCATCGCCATGGCGGCCGAGGCGGGCCAGCTCCAGCTCAACGTGTTCGAGCCCGTGATCGGGTTCAACCTGTTCCAGAGCATCGACATGCTGGTGCGCGCCGCCGTGGTGCTGCGCGAGCGGTGCGTGGTGGGCATCACCGCCAACCGCGAGCGGCTGCGGAAGATGGTGGAGGACTCCATCGGCCTGGTCACCGCGCTGGTGCCGTACATCGGCTACGAGCGCTCGTCGGCGGTGGCGCTCGAGGCGCTGCACACCGGGCGGGGCGTGTACGAGCTGGTCCAGGAGAAGGGCTGGCTCTCGCAGGCGCGCCTGGACGAGATCCTCACCCCCGAGGCCATGACCCAGCCGCGCGCCATGCCGCATCCCGCGGCGACCGGCTGAGTTGCGTCACGTCGATGGATGCGCGGAGGGGCGATGCCGCGCCGGCATCGCCCCTCCCGTCCTTCCGTGCAGCGGCGGCGACCTTCGTCCGTCCTCCGCCGGGTTTCCCCGCCGATGCGGCGCGGTCAGTAGTAGTCTGACGTGAGCTGGTAGCTGCCCTGGTCGCCGGGGTTGTACGACGTGGCGGTCACGTAGTAGGTGCCGGACGGCAGGCTGGTCACGATCTCGGAATAGCCCACGTCGCCGAACGTCTCTTCCTGCACCGAGTTGCCGTTGCTGTCCAGGATGGCGAGGTAGGGGTCGAACTGGTTGGACTGCGCCACGATCTGCACCTGGCGGCTGCTGTTGACGCGAATCTCGTAGTAGTCCGCCGCGGACCCGTCGGAGAGCTGGCAGTCGCTGCTGGTGAGCGAGCCGTTGACCGTGTTGCCGATGTCGTACGTGCGGACGCGGTCGCAGTTCAGGTTGTTGTTGAGGAACGTGGAGTTGGCATCGCAGCCGGCCAGCAGACTCCCGGACAGCAGGAGCGCGGCGGCGAGGAGCGAACGTCGCATGGTGGAACCTCCCCTTCGGCGTAGGATCTCGTGCCGCGGGGCGAAGTCGCTCGTCGCGCGGCGGGCATTTCGTGGAAGGGTGCCCATACAAGAGCCGCGCCGTCCGCTCTGCCGTATCGCCTCCGTAGGCGAGAGGCTGATACGTGAGCAGATGCGCGGGTTTATCGGGCTCTGGTCTCTCGGCCGCCGCCGCCTCGCTCCCGCGTACGTCCTCCGCCGCGCCCGTGCGGCGTCCCCATCCGTGTACATCTCCCCGTGACCGAGCCGCCCGTGCAACATCCTCAACCCGCCGTCCCTCCCGCGTCGCCGGTCGATGCGGGGGCGGGGGATGATGCGCCGGCCGGCGGTCGGGAGATGCAGGGCGGGGCGGAGGAGCTGGCGCGGTTCGACGCGCTGGGGGAGCACGGGGGGGGGCGGTCGTTCCGCTTCCGCGAGCCGCGAGGTGTCGTAACGGCGTGGACGGTCGACGACGTGCTGCCGGCCCTGGCGCGCGTAGAGGCCGCGGTGGATGCGGGGCTGCACGCCGCCGGCTTCGTCGCGTACGAGGCCGCGCCCGCGTTCGACCCCGCGCTCGCCACGCACCCGCCGCGCGAAGGGCTTCCGCTGCTCCGCTTCGCCCTCTTCGCCAGGCGAGAGGAGGTGGCCGGGGAGGCGGAAGCGCCCGCATCTCCCGAAAGCTACACGCTCGGCGAGTGGCGGCCGTCCATCTCCAACGCGGACTACATGGAGCGGGTGGAGCGTATCCGGTCGCTGATCGCGGCGGGGGACACGTACCAGGTGAACCTCACGTTCCGCCTCTGCGCGGAGTTCGACGGCGACGACGCGGCGCTGTACTCGCGGCTGGCGCAGGCGCAGCGCTCGGCCTTCTGCGCGCACCTGCGGTTCGGCGGCGCGGCCATCGTCTCCGCATCTCCCGAGCTGTTCTTCCGGTGGACGGGGGACGAGCTGGAACTGCGGCCCATGAAGGGCACGCGGCCGCGCGGGCGGTGGGAGGCGGAGGACGACGCGCTGGCGGCAGAGCTGCTCGCATCGCCCAAGGAGCGCGCGGAGAACCTGATGATCGTGGACCTGCTGCGGAACGACGCGGGCCGCATCTCCCGGTTCGGCAGCGTCACCGTGCCGCGCCTGTTCGAGGCGGAGCGGTACGAGACGGTGCACCAGCTCACGTCCACCATCCGCTCGCGAACGCTGCCGGGGACACGGCTCACGGACGTGTTCCGCGCGCTCTTCCCGTGCGGCTCCATCACCGGCGCGCCCAAGGTGCGGACGTCGCAGATCATCGCGGAGATGGAGGACGGGCCGCGTGGCGTGTACACCGGCGCCATCGGCTTCGTCTCGCCGGGCGAGGCGGTGTTCAGCGTTGCGATCCGGACGCTGGTGCTGGACCGGCGCGCGGGGACGGCGGAGCTGGGCGTGGGCAGCGGCATCACGTACGACTCCGCCGCGGGCGCGGAGTTGCGCGAGTGCACGGACAAGGCGCGCTTCACCCGCCGCACGCCCAACGATTTCCGTCTGCTGGAGACGCTGCTGCACGAGCCGGGAGCCGGCTTCTTCCTGCTCGAAGGCCATCTCGCCCGCATCGCATCTTCCGCCCGCTACTTCGGCTTCCTCCTCGACCCGGACGAGGTGCGCGATGCCCTCTCCACCGCTGTCGCGGCGTCCGCGAACGGGGCGATGCGCGTGCGGCTGCTTGTCAGCCGAGACGGCGGGGTTTCGGTAGATGCGCAGCCGTTCGCGCTGGACGCGTCCACGGTACGCATTGCCTTCTCGGCGGAGCCGGTGGACAGTGCGGATGCGCTGCTGTACCACAAGACCACGCGGCGAGATGCGTACGAGCGCCGCGCCGCCGAGCGCCCCGACTGCGGAGACGTGCTGCTGCTGAACGAGCGCGGCGAGGTCACGGAGTCCACCATCGCCAACGTCGTCGTGCGCATCGGCGGGCAGATGTGGACGCCGCCGCTGGAGTGCGGCCTCCTCCCCGGCGTCCTCCGCGCCGAGCTGCTGCGCACCGGCGACGTCCGTGAGCGCATCCTCCATCCCGACGATCTGCACGCAGCCGATACGATCTATCTCGTCAACTCGCTCCGGAAGTGGCGCTGCGCCGAGCTGGTGGACTGAGCGCACTTCGAAAGACGTGGCTCACGCGGAGCCGCGGAGGGCGCGGAGAAAAGCCGAGGAAGAGCGTTGTTCTCCGCGTCCTCCGCGCCTCCGCGTGAGATTCGTTGCCGGAACCAGCGAGGGGAGAACGGCCGGCGCCGATCTCCCCTCGCTCGTTTCATCTACGGTCTCAACCCCGCGTGTTCTCGCCCGACGATCTTCACAGCACGGTGGAGCCGGTGCGGAGGCCGTAGTGGTTGCTCAGGACCGTGGGCGTGCCGGTCGCGGGGATCTGGACGACGAACAGGTGGTCGTACTCCGTGTCGGCGATGTCGGGCACCGTCTGCCCGCTGAGCGCCTGGACGATGGCCGGCACCGTGTTGCTGTGCCCCACGACCACGACCGTCTTGCCACGCTGCGTGGCCATGATCTCGCGCGCCAGGTCCTGCGCGTACGTTGCCGAGTTCGCCGCCCCAATGGGCCGCTCCGTGACCGCCACGCCGCTGGCCGCGGAGAGCGGCTCCGCCGTCTCGTGAGTGCGCTTGTACTGCGTGGTGTAGATGGCGGAGACAGTGGTCCCGTTCAGCATCTGCGCCAGGACCGCGGCGCGTGCATGGCCCGCCGGGGTGAGCGCGGGATCCTGCGGGTCGTCCGTCGCCTTCTCCGCGTGCCGTACCACGATCACGGTCGTGACGCCCGGCACAGGCGCAGGCATCTGCGCGCGCAGCACAGTGGGTGCGGCGAGAAGGGCAGCGGCGAGCGTCGCTAGAGGAAGGAGCCGGGAAAGGTTCAGCGTGCGCATGAGATCGCGGGTAGCGAGAGGAGGGTTGAGAGTCCGCGCGCAGCATACAACGGCGAGCGGAGGGAGGCCAGAGATTCAGCGAGGCGGGTTGTCAGCCGCGGATGCCCCGCCGGCCAGCCGAACGTGGCGCGCCAGCGGCAGGCCCGAGCGCGCCAGCCCTTCCGCGGCGAGGCGGGCGACGGCCTCCGCGCTGGCCGCGGAAAGGTGGGTGTCGTCCTGGTGCCCTTGCGGATACATCGCGAACTCGCCCGGCGAGGACCACGCGTAGAGCCGCTTCGACGCTTCGACGCCAGCGCCGCGGACCATGTCTTCCGAGGCGAGCTGAAGGTCCACGAACGGCACGTGGAGGTCCCTCGCCACCTCGCGCGCCACGAACGGGTAGGCGCCGTGGGTGTCCTCCAGCACGCCCTGCGCGTTCCAGTGCCTGCGCACGATGGAGCTGAACAGCACCGGCGTGGCGCCCTTCGCCCGCGACTCGGCCACGAAGCGCTCCAGGTTCCGGCGGTAGCCCGTGTACGGGTTCGTGTACCGCGCGGGGTCTTCCGTCTTCTCGTCGTTGTGGCCGAACTGGATCAGCACGTAGTCGCCCGGTTGGAGCTGGGCGAGGACGGCGGCCCACTTCCCCTCGTCGATGAAGCTCTTCGTGCTCCTGCCGTTGACCGCGAAGTTGCGCACGCTCACCGTCTCGTCGAAGAACCGCGGCAGCATCTGCCCCCAGCCGCGCTCCGGGTTCGTCTCCGGCTGCGGCCTGTCCGCCATCGTGGAGTCGCCGATCATGTACACGGTCGTGCGTGCGGGCGAGGCAGCCATGACAAGCGCACCGAGAAGCAGGGCGAGCAGAGGTCTCTTCATTCCGTCGAAAATGGGATGCAATTCGACCGTGGATGATGGGAACGGCATCTGGACTGGACAGGCCGTTTACGTGTGAGTACGGGAATCGTGCAATCGCTCCTCAAATAACGCCAGCTAAATACTATCCGGGCTTCGCCCCAACGCCAGACTTCGGAATTGGTTTTAGGTCAATGGATTGGGTGCGACGATATGTTGACGACCGGCTGCTCTCTCCTGTTCGGCAGATAGCTGATACATTCTGTCGCGGAACCTCACCGGAGTTCACTCACTTCGCCAGTCGCAGGGGATAACGATGGAATGGGCAGTCGGAGAATTCCGCAAACTAATGCTAGTGCATCTCGACACTCCGCTGCTAGCTAAAGTGCAACCGTCCGTAGACGCGGTGTTGTGGAAGCTAAATATATGCAAGTATCATCGCGATGAAGCAACTCGCCTGATTCACGGCGAGGTTCCTCCAGATATGGAAGCCGTCGATGTGCTCCAGAAGATCTTGTTTCACGCGACCGGACAAAAAGATCCAAAACCTCTTTGCCTAGCCCACATGTACTCGGAGGCTCACATAATTGCCTTCGCTCAGTCTCTGCATTCGACTGCTGACATACTTGCTCAGGTGATCTGCATCGTACTGGGCATCGATTCAGCTTCGAGGCGAAGAAAGTACTCTCCTGGAATGAAAGATCTCAAAGAGAATGCCGATGTTCGAAGCCGTTTCCCACTACTCCATGAAGCCATCAGACAGCTCCTTACCTCCCCCGAATTTCACTACCTGGATGGTTATACGAATACGGTGAAGCATCGAAGTCTGGTCGACACTCTCTTTACGCTTTCGACGAAAGAAGACCGGCGCGGTATTCGAATTCAATCCTTCGAATACGGCGATCGAAAAATGGAATCCAAATGGGCAGACAATTTCATCGGTAGGGACTTTCGCCGGTATTGGAGTCTGCTGTGTAGTGTAGGGATGAGCATGAACGACGCACTCAGATGACCTACAGCTAGAGTGGAGCACAAGCAATGCGGCGTTTCCAGCGAATGGTTGCCATCGTAAGTCTGCCGCTCCTCGCGTCCGCCTGCTCGCCGGCGTACGTGCTGCGGGCGGGGTGGGAGGAGGCGAAGATCCTGCACCGGCGGCAGCCCATCGCGCGGCTCGTGGCGGACCCGCGCACGCCCGAGGCCAAGCGCGGCAAGCTACAGCTCGTGCTCGACGCGCGTGCGTTCGCGCACGACTCGCTGGGGCTGAAGACGGGGAAGAGCTACACGCTGTACAGCGAGGTCAAGTCCGACACGCTGGCGCTCATCCTCAGCGCGGCGCGGAAGGACAGGTTCCAGGGCTACTCGTGGTGGTTCCCCATCGTGGGCCGCGTCCCGTACAAGGGCTTCTTCAAGGAGAGCGACGCGCGGCGCGAGATCGCGAAGCTGGACGCGAAGGGCTACGACACGTACCTGCGGCCCACCAGCGCGTTCAGCACGCTGGGCTGGTTCGCGGACCCGGTGCTCAGCTCTCTCCTCCGCTACGATTCCGTGTCGCTGGGCAACACGGTGATCCACGAGACCACGCACAACACCATCTATCTGGGCGGCCAGGCGATGTTCAACGAGAGCCTGGCGAATTTCGTGGGCGCGCGCGGGGCGATCCAGCTCTTCTGCGGGCGCGAAGGCGTGGGGTCTCCGCACTGCCGGCATGCGACGGACGAGTGGGAAGACGAGCGGGTCTTCGGCCGCTTCATGAGCGGCATGGTCACGCAGCTCGAGGCGCTGTACGCCCGCGCGGACCTGACCGCGCAGCAGAAGATCGAGCAGCGCGAGCAGATCTTCGACGCGGCGCGCGACGAGTTCCGCCAGCACGTGCAGCCCCGGCTCAAGGTGAACACCTACGGCTCGTTCCTCACGGCGCCGCTGAACAACGCGACCCTCATCTCCCGGCGGCTCTACTATGGCCGCCTGGACCTGTTCGAGGCCGTGTACCAGTCGCGTGGGGGCGACCTGCGGCGCACTGTGGCCGACATCGTCGCGGCCGCCAAAGGCCAGAAGGACGGCTACAAGGCGGTGGAGGGGCTGCTTCCCCCTGGACAGGGGTTGTAAATTCCGGCAGGATCCAGCAATTTCAGGCAGCAGCCAACGGCCGCCGGCAGGGGAAGATCCTCCGCCGGCGGTCTTGTCTACCCAGCTACGACACGGCTTTCGGAAGATGCGCACCGGCCGCGCATCTCCCGAGCCCCACGATAGATCATCAGCCGCAACCGAAACCGGCGGGACGCAACCATGGACACCGAGAGCGCCACCGTGCGCGGCGACGACGACGCGCACGAGACGAACAGCTACAACCCCGCCGAGGTGGAGCGGAAGTGGCAGGCCCGCTGGGACGAGCGCGGCACCAACACGTACACGGCCAGCGAGCTGCGCACGGCGGAGAAGCCGTTCTACAACCTGATGATGTTCCCCTACCCGTCGGCCGAGGGCCTGCACGTGGGGAACATCTACGCGTTCACGGGCGCCGACATCTACGGCCGCTTCAAGCGCCTGCAGGGCTACGACGTGTTCGAGCCCATCGGCTTCGATGCGTTCGGCATCCACAGCGAGAACTTCGCGCTCAAGCAGGGCATCCACCCGTCGGAGCTGATCCCGCGGAACGTGGAGCGCTTCACCCGGCAGCTGCGCCGCGTGGGCTTCATGTACGACTGGAACCACACGGTGGATACCACGCATCCCGACTACTACAAGTGGACGCAGTGGGTCTTCCTCCAGCTCTACAAGGCGGGGCTGGCGGTGAAGAAGGAGGCGCCCGTCAACTGGTGCCCGTCGTGCAACACCGTGCTCGCCAACGAGCAGGTGGTGGGCGGCGAGTGCGAGCGCTGCGGCACGCCGGTGGAGATGCGTTTCCTGTCGCAGTGGTTCTTCAAGATCACCGACTATGCCGGGCGCCTGCTGGAGAACCTGAAGACGATCGACTGGTCCGAGACGACCAAGAAGGCGCAAGAGAACTGGATCGGCCGCAGCGAGGGGGCGGAGGTCGAGTTCCCCATCGCGCGCCGCAAGGCGTCGGAAGACCGGCACGAACCGGCGGCCATCGAGCCGGAGAAGCCGGTGATCCGCGTCTTCACCACACGGCCGGACACCATATTCGGCGCCACGTACATGGTGCTGGCGCCCGAGCACCCGCTGGTGGACCGCATCACCCCGCCGTCGCACCGCGCGCAGGTGGACGAGTACCGCGCGAAGGTGGCGGCCACCGACCTGGTCACGCGCAAGAAGACGGACAAGAGCAAGACGGGCGTGGACACCGGCGGCCGCGCCATCAACCCCGCGACGGGCCAGGAGATTCCCGTCTGGATCGCGGACTACGTGCTGATGGAGTACGGCACCGGCGCCATCATGGCGGTCCCCGGCCACGACGAGCGCGACTTCGAGTTCGCCAAGGAATTCGGCCTCCCCATCGTCCGCGTCGTCGCCGGTGAGGGGCAGGACGCGGGCACGCCGCTGGACGAGGCGTACACGGGTCCCGGCCGCACCGTCAACTCCGGCGAGTTCGACGGGCTGGAGGTGGCGGAGGCCAAGCGGAAGGTGACGGAGTGGCTGGCCGCGAAGGGCCTGGCCGAGGCGCGCGTCAACTACCGGCTGCACGACTGGACCATCTCGCGCCAGCGGTACTGGGGCCCGCCCATCCCCATCCTGTACTGCGACGACTGCGGCACGGTGCCGGTGCCGGAGGACCAGCTGCCGGTGGAGCTGCCCTTCATCGAGGACTTCAAGCCCGACGCGTCCGGCATCTCGCCGCTGGCGCGCCACGAGGAGTGGTACGTCACCACCTGCCCGCAGTGCGGCGGCCGGGCGCGGCGCGAGACCGACGTGTCGGACACGTTCCTGGACTCGGCCTGGTACTTCCTGCGCTACCCGAACGTGGGCGACGACACACAGGCGTTCGATGCCGAGGTGGTGCGTAAGTGGCTGCCGGTGCACAGCTACATCGGCGGGAACGAGCACGCGGTGATGCACCTGCTGTACGCCCGGTTCGTGACGATGGCGCTCAAAGACATGGGGCTGATCGATTTCGAGGAGCCCTTCACGCGCTTCCGGGCGCACGGGCTGATCGTGAAGGAGGGCGCCAAGATGTCCAAGTCGCGCGGCAACGTGGTGGTGCCGGACGACTACATCGCCGACTGGGGCGCGGACACCTTCCGCACCTTCCTCATGTTCCTGGGGCCGTACACCGAGGGCGGCGACTTCCGCGACGCGGGCATCACCGGCCCGTACGGCTTCCTCAACCGGCTGTGGGACACGGCGCTCTCCGCCGTGGACGCGCCGCTGGACCCGGCGGTCGAGCAGAAGCTTCACGCCACCATCAAGAAGGTGACGGAGGGCGTGGAGGCGCTGTCGCACAACACGGCGATCGCGGCCATGATGGAGTACCTGAACGTGGTCCGCGCCGGCGGCCGCACTCCCGAGCGCGCCGCGGTGGAGCCGCTGGTGGTGATGGTGGCACCCTTCGCGCCGCACATGGCCGAGGAGCTGTGGGAGCGCATGGGCGGCACGGGCGAGTCGGTCTTCGACGCGGCCGTGTGGCCCGCGTTCGACCCCGCGAAGGCGGTGGCCGACACGGTGGAGTTCGTCGTGCAGGTCAACGGAAAAGTCCGCGCGCGCATGCCCATGCCGCGCGGCATCGCCGAGGCCGAAGCGCGCGACGCGGCCCTGGCCGACCCGCACGTGCAGAGCTTCATCGACGGCAAGCAGCTCCGCAAGCTGATCTTCGTCCCCGACCGCCTCGTCAACCTCGTCGTCGGCTGACCGCCGGTTCGGTAGATGAAAAGAGGGCCGCGTCTCCGAGGTGGAGGCGCGGCCTTCGTCGTACACGGCGGGGGGCCCCCT
>DASRQW010000048.1 GCA_035696245.1 Longimicrobiaceae bacterium
CGCGTTCGTTGAGGGTGCGGGTAGCTCGCCGCTGTACCGCGGGACGTATCTCGCCGCCTCGGGCAACGTGGTCGTGGTGACACTCAACTACCGGCTGGGCGCGCTGGGCTTCCTGTACACCGGCAAGGTGGCGGGCACCAGCATCAACGGGAACATGGGGCTGCTGGACCAGCAGAGCGCGCTGCGGTGGGTGCAGGCCAACATCTCCGCGTTCGGCGGCGACCCCGCGAAGGTGACGCTGTTCGGCGAGAGCGCGGGGGCGATGTCCACCGGCTTCCACCTGTTCAGCGTGCCCACCAGCAGGTCGCTTTTCCGCGCGGCGATCATGGAGAGCAACCCCATCTCCTCCACGTATCGCGACGTGAAGCGCGCCACCGACGACGGTGCCGCGTTCCTGAAGGCGCTGTGCGACACCGCCTCGGCCGGCCGCGGGTGCCCGGCGAACGCCACGTGGCTCGACACCGTCTCCACGGCGACCGTGCTTGCGGGCGAGGCGAAGTACCTGAAGGGTCTGGGACCGCTGGAGCGTATCATCTCGGGCGGACTCCCTGAAGGGCTGCCGTGGACGCCCGTCATCGACAACGTGGTGGTGACGGGCCAGCCGCTGAACGGGTACGCGTCGGGGATGCCCGCCAAGCCGTACGTGTTCGGCACCAACGCGAACGAGGGGACGGTATTCGCGGCCTATGCGCAGGACGCGGCGGGCGGCAAGCTGAACTCGTTCACGTACGGAGCGCTGCTGTCGCGCCTGTTCGGCCCTGTCGGCAAGCTCCGGATCACGATGTACAATGACGGCAGCGGGACCCATCCGTACCGCGCGTGGAACCACCCGTCGGTGGCGGGGATGGACAGCACAGCATCGGCGCTGGCGGACCTGATCAGCGACTTCGCCTTTCACTGCGGGAACCAGGTGGGGGCTGACTCGGCCTACAAGGCGAACAACGCCGCGGGGCTGCCCATCTACAGCTACTACTTCCAGCACACGCCGCTGCCGCTGGAGATGTACAAGGGCGTGGCGGAGTGCGGCCCGGCGGCGAACCAGGTCTGCCACGCGTACGAGCTGCCGTACGTGTTCAGCACTCTTGCGTACGCAGACACCGTCAACGGCAACACGGTGGCGCCGACCTCGACGGACGTGAGCCTCGGGCAGCAGATGGGCGCGGCGTGGGTGAACTTCGCCACGAACCTCTCCGCTCCGGCGACCGGATGGACGGCGTACCAGCCGGACGGTCAGGTGTACGCCTGGGGTGGATCGAACTCGGGCCAGATGCAGGCGCTCCCCGCCGGGCCTGCGTGCAGCGCGGTCTGGACGAAGTTCCCGCCGCTGGGGAAGGGCATCCTCTCGGCGGCGCGGCGACGGTAGGACGGACGAGCGCCGTCCACGGTGGATAAGAGGAAGGGGCGCCGGCGATGCAGCCGGCGCCCCTTCGTCATGTCGTTTCCGAGACGAGCTCGCGTGCGGAAAGGTGCCCCCTCCCCCGGCCCCTCCCCCGCAAGCGCAGGGCTGTTTCATTCGAGGAAACTGAGGAGTGAGTGGATGTCGTGGGCAAAGGAACGGAAGGCTGCGGTGAGGGAGCGGAAG
>DASRQW010000049.1 GCA_035696245.1 Longimicrobiaceae bacterium
GGCGAAGATGACCAGCGTCATCAGCACCTCGTAGATCTGCGTGGGGTGCACGCGCATCACCATGTCGCCGGGCACGTTCGCGGGCACCGTCACGCCGAACGCGCGCAGGTTCGCCGCGGTGGAAGGCGGCGCGCCGTTGGGGAAGGCGACGCCCCATGGCTGGTTCGTGGGGCCCCCGTAGTCGTCGCCCACCAGGAAGCAGCCCACGCGCCCCACCGCGTACCCGATCGCCAGCGCCGGCGCGATCGCGTCGGCGAAGCGCAGCACGGGCAGCTTGCGGCGGTGCAGCTGCCAGGCGATCAGCGCCGCGGCCATGATGAAGCCGCCGTACCACACCAGCCCCGCGCGCGAGGTGATGGCGTGCCACGGGTCGGCCGCCGTCTCCGGCCAGTGCAGGAAGAGGTAGTAGATCTTGGCGCCCAGGATGCCGCCCAGCGCCGCGTACCACACCACGTCCCACGCCGTCTCTGGGTTCTCGCCCTTGCGCCGCAGCTCCGCCGCCAGCACCCACCCCGCGGACAGAAACGCGAGCGCCATCATCACCCCGAACGAGGTGATGGTCAGCGATCCGATGTGGAAGAGAACAGGATACATGCGCTGTCAGGGCAAGGGTTTGGGGCGGGCGAGGCCAGCCGGGCGCGGAGCCGCATCGGGCGCTGCGTTGGTGGAAGTCGTGCTCCTGCCGTCATTTGCGACGGCGGAAACATAGCCGTTTCGCAGCTTTCCGTGAAGGGCTCTGCCGGCGTGACCGATCCGGGAATGCACGCCGGGTGGCGGCCTCGCATCGGCGGCCACCCGGCGGCTCTTCGGACCCGCCACGGCGCCAGGTTCCGCGGGGTATGCGATGCCCGGCGTCGCATCGCGCGGGAGGATCACGCGACGGCGGGCCTGTGCTCCTCCATCACCCGCTCCAGCCGGTCGTAGCTGGTCGACATGCCGTCCGTCATGCCGCTCTTGAGCGCCTGGTCCCGCTCATCGGGCGTGCTGAAGCGCATCGTCTGTGACAGCGTGGTGCGGCCGCCCGCTTCCATGAGCACGAGCGTGCACAGCGACTCGTCGCCGTTGAACCGCTCCACGAACACGATGCGCTCCGGCACCACGATCTCGCGGTAGGTGCCGTTCATCCCGAACTGCTGCCCCTTCGCGTCGTTGCGCCACACGTAGCGGTAGTCGCCGCCGACGCGCAGGTCGATCTCGCACACGGGCATCGACCAGCCGTCCGGGCCCAGCAGCCAGCGCCGCACCAGCTCCGGCTGCGTGTGGCAGTCGAAGACCAGGCTGCGGGGCGCGTCGAAGACGCGGGTGACGACGACCTCGCGGTCGCCGGGGGTCGTCACGTGGACGGTGGGGCTCATCGCGTTTCTCCTTGCGGCTCGGTTGAAGGTTTGCCGCCGACGGCCTTCATCTCGCTCAGCAGGTCGTCGAGGCGCTGGTAGTTCCCCTCCCAGATGCGGCGGTATCGCTCGATCCACTCCGTAGCCTCGGCGAGCGGTCCCGGCTCCATCCGGCAGGGACGGCGCTGTGCCTCGCGACTGCGGCTGATCAGCCCCGCGCGCTCCAGCACCTTGAGGTGCTTGGAGATGGCGGGCTGGCTCATCGCGAACGGCTCGGCCAGCTCCATCACGGACGCCTCCCCATTTGCTAGCCGCGCGAGGATCGCACGGCGCGTGGGGTCCGACAATGCGGCGAAGGTGGCGTCCAGGTGCTGCGCAGCTTGCATACAAAACCTGTGGGTTATATAGCCTGTCGATTATATAAACGAGCACGACTCTCCCGTCAAGTCTCTCGGTTGGACGGTTGATCTCGACCTACTTGGGGGAACGGATGCGGATCAGGAGTTGCGCGAGCCGCTTCATGGCGTCCGGGGCCGTGGATTCCTCGAGCAGCGTCTCCCACTGGTCCGGAGGCGAGCCACTGTCGAGCATTCGCTGGAACGTCGCGTACGCATCGGTGCGGCTGCCGTACGTGCGCAGAGAGCGTTCGTCGTTCACCCAAGCGAAGACGATGATCCGGGCGCTGGTCCGAAAACGGAAGAAGAGCCGATAGCGGCCATTTCCGAACTTTGCGCGGAACCAGTGCTTGTGCGTAATCCCGAGGGTGTTTCCTTGCCTATAGATCGCGCGGGTGGGGTCCTGCGGAACGTCGTCGAGCATCAGTTTGGTGATGCTCGCGAGGATCTGGGAAGCGGGGCGCGGACCATCTTCACGCGACTCGCGCTCCGCCGCATCGCCAAGCTTCTCGATCTGGAGCAGGAGCTGAGCGTGGATGCCGATGCGCCAGCCGTTCCGCTCCAGGAGTTCTTGGGCCGCATCTCCGGAGCGGGGTTCGCCCGGTCTGTCAGAGCTCGAAATCTCCTTCGATCGGCGCGTCATAATCCACTTCGATCCCGACAGCGAGCTCTCGCAGCCGTGCCGCGAACGGTGCAGTGAGGAAGAGGACGTGCTCCTTGTTCCGCTCGATATCGCTGGAGAGCAGGCCCAGGAACCCGGCGAGGGCGGGGTCCTCCGCTTCGTTGAGCTTCCGGATCACCACTCGGTCGTTCTCGATGACGTACCCGATCTCGTCACCCGCACGCAACCCGAGAGCCTTGCGGACGCCGCTCGGCAACGTCGTCTGCGAGCGGGAAGTGACCTTGCTCGAAAGCATGTGGCTCCGGCTCTTGCGATCCGCCGCCGTCCTGTGAGACTCAGCCATGTGACCTCCGGGAAATTACAATGCATCTGCATTGAAATTACCAAGGCGGTGGATGTACGGCAAGCGGCGCGGGATCGCTCGTTCCGAAGCGGGATCGGTGAAAGACCGTGGGATCGTTCAGTCGAACATGTCCCAGGCGCGCTCCAGGTCCTGCTTGGAGAAGACGCGGAAGGCGGTGAGCGTGTTGGTGCGCTCGATACCCGTGATCTGCGCGATCTCTTCGGTGACGATGGTGGCGATGCGGTCGTACTCGGCGACGCGCACGATGGCGATCAGGTCGTACTCGCCGGACACGGAGTAGACCTCGGCCACGCCGTCGATGCCGGCGATGCGGCGGGCCAGCGCGGGCACGTCTCCGGGTACGGCGCGGATCAGGACGACGGCGGCAACCATGCGGCATCTCCTTGCGGATGAGTGGCTTCGGTAGATCGGCACTTCGCGGCGAGCACTCGCGACCTGCGGATGGCCTGATCGCGGCGCGCTATCTTCGCGTTCCGGCCGTCGAGCCCGAGCGATGGCGGTTCGTCCAGTGCTGTCCATCGCCGCGCATCCGCCGAGAGAGGGCGGGCGAGGGATGACGATGTGCGCCATCAACATATCCGCCGCGCATCCATCGTCACAATCACCCGGCGCCTCGCATCTACCGAAAAGCCGCCGTTGGTGCGCGTTGCGGTGGCGGAACGGCGCGGGCGACGCACATTGATCGGCATGGGAGCGAATGCCGGCGTCCCGGCATCTTACGTTCGATGTGCTCGCCGAAAGACGTGATTCTCCGTGTGTGTCCGAGGTCAGCCCGCGTACTGTGCGATCGCGCGTACGACGTCGTCGATGCCGGCTTTGACGCGGGTAGACGGGGTGCCGCTGCCGTTGACGAGGATGGAGAAGATGACCTCGCGCCCGTCCGCCAGCGTGACGTAGCCGCTGAGCGAGTCGACGTTGCTGATGTAGCCCGTCTTGGCCGCCACGCGCCCCGGCAGGTCCGTGAGCCGCGCCTGGAGCGAGCCCGCGCGGCCGGACACGGGCAGCGTACGGCGCACCACCGCCTCGCGCGGGTCGCGACGCACGAAGTCCAGAATCTGGACGAAGGCGTGCGGCGTGATCAGGTTCTCGGCGGCCAGGCCGGAGCCGTCCACCAGCACGAACGCGGCGGAGTCCACGCCCACCTCGCGCACCAGGAAGTCGCGCTCCAGCGCCAGGGCCGCATCCCAGCTCCCGCTGCCG
>DASRQW010000050.1 GCA_035696245.1 Longimicrobiaceae bacterium
CCGATGTACAGGTGGCAGAAGCCGCCGATCTTGCCCAGCGCGTACGCCTCGGCCGTCTTCTCCTCGAAGCGGCGCGCCAGCAGCATGTCGTACGCGATGCGGCGGAGCCGGTCGCGGTCCAGCCCCTGGATCCGCTCCTCGTCGCTCAGCTTCGGCTTGTCGGCCTGCTGCCACGCCGAGTCGGGCGCGGGGTTCACGGGGTGGCCCTCGTGGTTGTCCGGGGCCTCGCCGTTGGGTGTGGGATCGGCCGCGGGCTCGTCGTCCACCGCCAGCGCCGTCTGGTCGTTTTTGTCAGCCATTTCGTCCATCCGTCGGAATTGCGTGCGGGCGCCGGCCCGCGGCGTCCGCCCGGGCGCGCTCAGGGGAGCACGCCCTCGTAAACCTCGTCCAGCGCCAGCGCGCACCCGATGCTCTCCAGGGGCAGCGCGGCGCCGGGTCCCTCCGCCATCTCGAACAGCCACAGCCCGCCGGGCTGGCGCACGTACCACTCCGCCCGCCGCGCGTCCTGCCGCAGCAGCACGTACTGCTGCAGCGACGGATTCCGCCGGTACAGGTCCCACTTGGCGCCCCGGTCGAACCGCTCGGTGGAGGGAGAGAGCACCTCCACGATCACCGAGGGGTTCACCAGCGTGTCGAGCTCGCCGTCTTCGAAGGCGGGCTCGCCACACGCGACCACCAGGTCCGGGTAGAGGTACGCGCCGGTGGACGGCACCCGCACGCGCATGTCGGCCACGTACGCCTCGCACGGCCGCCCGCCCAGCTGGTTTCCCAGCGCGGTCGCGAGCTTGAAGACGATACGCCCGTGCGCGCGGCTGGCGCCGCTCATGGCGCGCGCCTCGCCGCCCACGTACTCGCTGCGGTACTCCGCCCGCCGCTCGCGGACCAGGTACTCGTGGGGCGTGAGCGGCGGATACTCGGTGGTGGTGGGCGTCACGGCGCCTCGCGGTCTAGAAGGTTGAGCCTGCCTCCCTCAGAAGCTTCCGATCTGGATCAGCTGCGGTGCGGCCGGCGAGGGCGCGAGCCGTGCCGCCGCCTCGGCGGCGTCGATGCGCACGGCGTCGTCCAGGTCGGCCTCCACGATCTCGGTGATCCGGCCGGGGCCGCCGGCCTCCACCTCGCGCGCCTGCTCGCGGGCGTGGTAAGACGAGCGCACCAGCGGGCCCGCCTCCACGTGCCGGAAGCCCAGCTCCCGCTCGCCGATCTCCTTCCACTGCCGGAACTCGTCGGGGATGACCCAGCGGTCCAGGGGGATGTGGTGCTCGGAAGGGCGCAGGTACTGCCCCAGCGTGAGGATGTCGACCGCCGCCTCGCGCAGGTCGCGCATCGACTGGAATATCTCGTCCTCCGTCTCGCCCATCCCCAGGATGATGGCGCTCTTGGTGAGCATGGACGGGTCGAGCTTCTTCACCGCGCCCAGCAGCGAGATGGAGCGCCAGTAGCGCGCGCCCGGACGCACGGCGCGCACCAGCCGCTCCACGGTGTCGATGTTGTGCGCAAGGATCTCGGGCTTGGCCTCGACGACGGCGGCGAGGGCGTGCTCGCGGCCGCGGAAGTCGGGGATCAGCACCTCGACCGAGCAGCCGGGCACGCGCTCGTGGATCTGGCGGATGACCGCTGCGTAGATGCCGGCGCCGCCATCGGCCAGCTCGTCGCGGTTCACCGAGGTGATCACCGCGTGCTCCAGGCCCATGGCCACCACGCTGTCGGCCACGCGGCGAGGCTCGTCCCAGTCCAGCTCGCTGGGCATGCCGTGGGCCACCGCGCAGTACTTGCACGCGCGGGTGCACACGTCGCCCAGGATCATGAAGGTGGCGGTGCCGCTCTCCCAGCACTCGCCGATGTTGGGGCAGTGGGCCTCCTCGCACACGGTGTGCAGCCCCTGCTCGCGCATCATCTTCTGGAGGCGCAGGTAGTTCGCCCCGCCGGGCGCGCGCACCTTCAGCCACTCGGGCTTGCGCGCGCGCGCGGGAATGCCCGCCTGCCCCTCGGCGAGGTGCAGGGTGGGCTTGCCCTTGCTCTTGACCACCCCGTTGTCCTTGCCGGCCGGCGCGTAGCCGTACGGCGCGGCGGGGGGTGTGATGGAACCGCTCATCTATCGGTCTCCCCGTCGGCGCGGCCGTGGCCGCTCGTGGGATCGTTCGCATGCTCCGGGTGAGCGCGGCTCACCCGCGGGGCCGTGAAGCCCCGGCCTGCCGTGTCGTGAAAGCCCAAACTTACCCGGCGAGTCAAGGCCCCGCAACGCCGGGCGGGCCGACCGTTCCGCCCGCGCACGTTCAGGGCCGCGCCGCCAGCACACGCACGGCAGCAGCCGTCCCAAGCGGAGGAGCTGCCGACCGGGCTGTCGGGTAAAGGCGAACGTACCCCGCCGCACCCTCACCGCGGGATCATGTCCGTCGCGAGGGCGTGGGAGAGGTGCTCGTGGCCGGGGTCGACGATCTGGTCGATGCCGTTGACGGCCAGGCGCCACGCGGCGGAGGCGGCCATGCGGTCGCCCTCCGCGTCCAGAGACCACTGCGCGTGGCGGCAGAGCAGCGCCAGCTCCAGCGCACGCCCCAGCGTCAGCGCGAAGCGGCGCGCGCCTGCGGCCAGCAGCGCCGCGCGGTGGTCCGCGTCCGCGTCGCGCTCCGCCTGCTCGCGCCAGCCGAGCGCCCGGTCGATCGCGCGGAGGGCGAGATGGACGTTACGCAGCAGGATCTCGTCGCGCACCTCGGCGGCGCAGCGGGCGGCTTCGGTGCGGAGGGCGTCGGCCGTGGCAGCGTCGCCAAGGACGCGCAGGGCGTCGAGGGAGAGGACGTTGGTGGTGCCTTCCCAGATGGTGAGCACCTGGCTGTCGCGCAGCAGCGCGGGGATGCCCGTGTCCTCCACGTACCCCGCCCCGCCGAACGATTCGACCACCTCCGATGCGACGGCGACGGCCTGGCGCGCGGTGGTGAGCTTGGCGATGGGCGTGAGCGCGCGCAGCAGGCGCTCGCCCGCGTCGTCCAGCTCGCCGCCCTCGCGCTGCCCGATCAGCTCGGCGAGGCGGAAGGTGAGGTGAAAGGCACCCGCGAGCTCGGCCTCGAGGCCGGCCAGCGTCTCCAGGTGCAGCGGCAGCGCGTCCAGCCGCTGACCGAACGCTCGCCGCCGCGCCGCGTAGTCGCGGGCCAGGGCGATCCCGCGGCGCATGAGCGCGACGGCGCTCACGGCGTTCCACGTCCGCGTCACGTTCAGCATCGGGGCGATGGAGCGCACGCCGTCCGACGCGGCGCCGACCAGATGCGCGGGCACCCCATCCAGCGTCAGCTCCGCCGTGGGAAGCTTCCGCGTCCCCAGCTTGTCCTTCAGCCGGTCTATGGTGATGCCGCGCAGCCGCCCATCATCGCCCCGCGTCTCCAGGTAGAAAAGCGCCAGGCCCTTGCCACCCGCGGGGTTGCCCTCTGGCCGCGCGAGGGTGAGCGCCATCTGCGACGTGGCGGCGGAGGTGAACCACTTGCGCCCGTGCAGCGTCCATCCTCCGTCGGCCGTGCGGCGCGCCACGGTTTCCGTGCCGCTCACGTCGGAGCCGCCCGCCGTCTCCGTCATCCACTGGCCGCTGGTCCAGAACGTCGCCGGGTCGCGGCTGGTCAGGTGCGGCACGGCGCGGCCGGCCAGCTCGCGGTTGCCGGAGTCGAGCAGCGTGCGCGCGGCGCCGTCGGTCATCGCCAGCGGGCACGAGTAGATGTCGGTCGATGGCGTGAAGAGGTACGCCAGCGCGAACTGGTTCACGCGCGACAGGCTGCCGTGCGCGCGCTCGTACGCGGTGGCGACCACGCCGTGCTCCGCCGCGATGCGTTCGGCCTCGCGCCACAGCGGCGTCAGCTCGATGTGGTCGATCCGCTCGCCCCACGCGCTCCACTGCGTGAGCGTGGGCTCGTTCAGCCTGTCCGCGAGCTGCATGCGGTACAGCGGCCCGCCGGACAGCCGCCCCATCTCCCGAAGCGACGGCTCCACCTCGCGCAGCACGTCCGCCCCCAGCACGCGCGCGAGGTACGACCGCAGCGTGCGGTCCTCGTCGTACTGGTTGCCCAGCTCGGGCGGCGCTTGCGTGAACGACATGGCGGGTCGGGAGGTGGGATTGTTTGATGTGACGGGAGATGCGCAGCCTGCGGTCGGATCGGACCGGAGATGCGGATCGACAGATAGGGTGCTCAGCCGTAGATGAGAACCTGGGATGCAGCCACGCCGAAGCACATCACGGATGCGCATCTCCCGATACGCACCGGGACATCATCACGGATGCGACGCGCTCCTATCCGAGGTCGGATCCTCGGCGGCAGCCCACAGTGGTGAGCTTCATGCCGTCGTAGCCGCGGTTCACCCGCCAGGCTTCTCGCATCTCCCGCAACGCTGGCGCCGTTCCCTTCCGCCTTGCATCTCCCGAGACGCTCCGGCGCTCCGCCCGACATCTTCCGAACTCGCCGATCTGCCAGTCGCACCGCACGCATCATCCGCTCACCTGAACGACTTCATCACCTTCTTGGCGGCGCGGAGGACGAGGGAGCGGGGGGCGACGCGGACCGCGGCGGCGGCGATGCCGTTGATGAGGCCGGGAACGACGCTCGCCGTGCCGCGTTCGAGGGCGAGCAGCGCGGCATCCACCACCTGCTGCGGCGTGCGGATGCCCAGCGTCTTCTCGCTGACCGACGTGCCGGCGACCTGCTGGAACTCCGTCGCGACGGGGCCGGGGGACACGGCGACGATGCGGACGCCGTCGTCGCGGCTCTCCTCCGCCACGGCTTCGGAGAGGGCGAGGACGAACGCCTTGCTCGCGGCGTACGCGGCCATGTACGGGATCGGCTGGTAGCCCGCGATGGAGGCGACGTTGACGACGGCGCCGGACCGCCGGCTCCGCATCTCCCGCAGCGCCGCGTGCATCAGCTCCATGGGCGCCATGCAGTTGAGCCGCACCATCTCCGCCTGCCTATCGGCGGACAGTTCGTCGAAACGCCCGCGGAGGCCGAACCCGGCGTTGTTGATCAGCAGATCGATCCGACGTCCATCATCCGAAGCGGAGGCCCACAAGGCGGATGGCGCTCCGGGCTGCGCGAGATCCGCGGGAACCACCACCGTTTGCACGTGGTACGCACGGGCAAGCTCGTCCTCCAGCGCGCGCAGCCGGTCCTCGCGCCGCGCGCTCACGGCCACGTGCATCCCCCGCCGCGCCAGCTCGCGCGCGAACGCCTCGCCGATGCCGGCGGACGCGCCGGTGACCAGCGCCCAGCGGCCGGCGTACTCCCATCTCTCCATGCGTCCCCGTTGCGGCCGAGCGGAAGGCCCGCGCTCCGGACGGGCGCGGCTCAGCGGAAGATGCCGAAGTGGCCCAGCAGCCACCAGAGGATGATGAAGATGATGATGGTGCTGAAGCACCCGCCGCCCAGCTTCTTCGCGCCGTACCCCGCGGCCATGCCCCGAAGCAGCTTGCTCATGTCGCTCTCCCCGTCCGGTCGCTAGTTTTGTCCGTCCGCCGCGCCGCCGCGCGCACGGACCATACCAGCGCGCCACCCGCCACCTCCACGATCCATGCGCTCCGCCGCCGCACTGCTCGCCCTCGCTCTCCTGGCCGCCGCGCCCGTCCGCGCGCAGATGCCGGGAGCCGTCGCGCCGGGCGCGCGCATCCGCGTGTGGCTCACGCCGCTGCCGCGGAAGGTGGAGGGATCGGCGGTGCCGCAGCAGCTGCGCGGCTCGCTGGTGTCGCTCACGGCGGACTCGATCACCGTCCGCATCCACCCGCAGTCCGCTCCGGTCACGCTGGCGCGGCGGGGCGTGTGGCGCATCGACGTGAGCCACGGCGTGCCTTCGCGCGTGGAGAGCGCGGCGCGCGCCGGCTTGGGCGGCGCGGTGGTGGGCGCCTTCTACGCACCCATCATCGACTACGACCGGCGCTACTTCCGGAACACGGGCGAGGCCGCTTGGAAGGGCGCGGCCTACGGGGCGGCGTACGGTGCCGCGCTGGGCGCCATCTTCCCGCGCGAGCGGTGGAGGCGCGTGCGGCGCCCCGCCCAGCTCACGGTCGGCGCTCCGCCGGCCGGCAAGGGAGTGACGGTAGGCATCCGCATCGGCATGTAGCCCGCGGAAACGCCGAACGGCTTCTGGTGGATGCGGGGCCGATCCGGTAGAATCCCGCCCTCGCGACGACCCCGATCCGCATCTCCCGACAACGCGTTCCGTTGAAGCCCAAGCTCCTCGCGTCCGCCCTCCTCTCGCTGCTCGCCACCGCACCCGCGGCCGGCGGGCAGCAGACGTTTCCGCGCGCGCGGGCGCCGCTGTACGCCTGGGTCCAGCTCGCCGCGGACGACCACTGGCTGGTGCGCGCCGTCTACCCCGCCACCACGCCGGTCTGCCCGGCGCCGACGCGCGTCCGCGCCATGCCCGACGCCGCGTTCCCCGTCCTGGTCTGCGAGGCGCGCCTGCCACGCACGACCGCGGCGGTCACCGTGGCCGGCCGCCGCTTCGCACGCCCGCGGCGCGACCCCGGCACCATCGCCATCGTGGGCGACACGGGCTGCCGCGTGAAGCAGACGCAGGTGCAGGAGTGCGACGAGGCCGCCGCGTGGCCGTTCGCGCGCGTGGCGGACCGGATCGCGGTGACCGGGCCTGGCCTCGTCGTCCACGTGGGCGACTACTACTACCGCGAGGCGTGCCCGGAAGACGCACCGGGCTGCGCGGGCGGCGGGCCCACGGGCGACACGTGGGCGAGCTGGGAGGCGGACTTCTTCCGACCCGCGGCAAGCCTGCTGCGCGTGGCACCGTGGGCCTTCGCGCGCGGCAACCACGAGAACTGCGACCGCGGCGGCGAGGGGTGGTTCCGCCTGCTCGACCCGGCGGAGCGCCCGTCGTACGCCGGGGCGGCGTGCTCCACCTTCACGCCCGCGTACGCCATCCACCTGGCCGGCCTGGACCTGCTGATGCTGGACAGCGGCTGCGCGCCCGCCGGCGCCTGGTGCCTGCCGAACGACTCCGTGCGCCTCGCCGGCTACACGCGCGAGGTGGAATCGCTGAAGCGCCTCGCCGGCAGCACGCCCGCCTGGCTGGTGACGCACACGCCGTTGTGGGCCGTCTCCAACCCCGGCGGCGACTCCACCGGCACCGCGTCGCTCCAGGCCGCAGTCCGCACCGTCGGCCTCCCCGCGTCCGTGCGGATGGTGCTGAGCGGCCACGTGCACCTCTTCCAGTCGCTCGGCTTCGCGGGCGCTCGGCCGCCGCAGATCGTCGCGGGCAACGGCGGTACCGCGCTGGACGTCCCCGCGGCGCCTCCCGCGAGGGGACGGCCGATGGACGGCGTGCCGCTCGAAGCCTACTCGTGGTCGGATGCGTTCGGGTACAGCACGGCGCGGCGGGTTCCCGGCGGCTGGACCGTCACCATGCACCCGGTAGAAGGCGGCACCCCGCTCACCTGCCGCATCGTGGCGATGCGCTCCACCTGCACCACGCCATGAGCGGCCCCACGATGCAAACGGCGGATGCGACCTCCACCCGCCCCGGCCTCACGCTCCGCACGGGCACTGCGGCCGACGCGGCGGCGCTGGCGGAGCTGGGCGCCCGCACGTTCGTGGAGACGTACGCGGCGGACAACCGGCCGGAGGACATGGCGGCGTTCATGTCCGCCGTGTTCGGTGCGGAGCAGCAGGCCGCCGAGCTGGCGGACCCCGCGTCGCTGTTCGTGCTGGCGGAGATGGGCGGCCGGCCCGCGGGATACGCGCTGCTGCGCTGGAGCCCGCCGCTGGACTGCGTGCCCGGACCGAGCCCGGTCTACCTCGCGCGGCTGTACGTGGCGCGCGAGTGGATCGGCGCGGGGGTGGGTCCGGCGCTGCTGCACGCGTCCATGCGGGAGGCGGCGGACCGCGGCGGGCGCACGCTGTGGCTGGCGGTGTGGACGCGAAACCCGCGCGCGATCGCCTTCTACCGCAAGCACGGCCTGGAGATCGTGGGCGAGGACACCTTCCAGCTCGGCAGGGATCTCCAGATCGACCACGTGATGAGCCGCCCCATCGGCCCGGCGCCGGCGGGGCACCACGGCACACCCGAACGGGACGGCTGAGCGATGCGGCGCGGAGACGCGGAAGACGGGGAGATGGCGCGCGGGCTGCGCGCGGCCGGGGCGACGCTGGGGGCCAGCTACTACGTGCACCTGGGCTGCCTGGCGGACTTCATGGAGCGAGTGGGCCGCAAGCGCCAGGTGGTGCAGCCGGACCGCATCCGCTGGTTCGGCGCCGCCGAGCTGGTGGAGCGCCGCGACGTGTACGCCTGCGACCAGTGCCACCGCGACTTCCACCCGGCGGACGAAGGCTGCCTCTGCCTCTGGGTCACCACCCCCGCCGAGCTCGCCGGCTGGCTCCACGCCCGCTTCCATCACCCCGGCTGATCGCCTCCAGCGAGCGACATCTCCGCCGAAAATGCGCAGTACGACGAAGGGCCCCGCACCGCGCGAGGCCCTTCGTCGTTCACGCCGCATCGGCAGACGCGCATCTCCCGCTCAGTGCATGTCCACACCGGCCGCGGGTGCGCTGGGCTTGCGCAGGAAGAGGATGGCGGGCGCGGTGGCGAGGAAGGAGAGGAGGATCAGCATCCACGCGTCGTTGTAGGCCAGCATGGTCGCCTGCCGCATCACCATTCCCTCGATCATCTTCATCGCCGTCTGGTTCGCGAGCGCCTCGGGCACACCGCGCGCCGAGATGCCCGCGGTCACGAGCTGGAGGCGCTGGACGAACGCGGGGTTGTACGGGTTGATGTACGCCAGCAGGTCCACCCGGTGCTGCTGCACGTGGGTGGTGAGGTACGTGCCCAGGATGGCGATGCCGAACGAGCCGCCGAGCTGCCGCGACAGGTTGATGAGCCCCGACGCCTGCTGCGCCTCGCTGGGCTTGAGCGCGCCGTAGGCGGCGTTGTTGATGGGCGTGAAGAGCAGCCCCAGTGCCACGCCGCGCACCATCAGCGGCAGCCGCGCGTCGGCCTCGCCGGCGGCGGTGGTCAGGTGCCCCAGGTCCCACATGGCGAGCACGAAGAAGCTCACCCCCAGCGCGATGAGGATGCGCGCGTCCACCAGCGGCTTCTTGCCGTTCAGCATGGCGCCGCACACCAGCGCGGTGGCGGCGGTGAACAGGCCGCCCGGCATCATGGTGAGCCCCGTCTCGGTGGGCGTGAAGCCCAGCAGCGTCTGCGTGAAGAGCGGGAAGAGGAACGTGCCGCCGTACAGGCCGAAGCCCAGGGCGACGAACAGGAAGATGGACGCGGCGAGCTGCCGGTTCTTCAGCACGCGGAAGTCCACCACCGGGTGCTCGTTGCGCGGCGACAGCTCCCACCACAGCATGGCCGCCAGCGATACGCCGGAGAGGATGGAGAGGCGCAGGATGGTGGGGCTGTTGAACCAGTCGTCGCGGTTGCCCTCCTCCAGCACGTACTGCAGCGAGCCGACGCCGGTGACGAGCAGCCCCATCCCCAGGAAGTCGACCGGCCCGGAGCGGCGAACGTGCGTGACCGGGTCGTGCAGGAAGGTGTAGACCAGGAAGGCGGAGACGATGCCGATGGGGATGTTGATGAAGAAGCACCAGTTCCACGTGTAGTTGTCCGTGATCCACCCACCCAGCGTGGGCCCCAGCGTGGGCGCGACGATGACGCCGAGGAGGAAGACGGCCTGCACAAGGCCCTGCTGCTCGCGCGGGAAGATCTGCCGCAGCGTCGCCTGCGCGGTGGAGAGCAGCGCCGCGCCGCCCGCGCCCTGCACGATGCGCCAGAACACCAGCGTCCACAGGCTGTGCGACGTCCCGCACAGGAACGACGCGACCACGAAGATGACGATGGACGCGGTGAGATAGTTGCGCCGCCCGAACGTGGCCGTGAAGAACGCCGTCATGGGGAGGACGACGACGTTGGAGAGGATGTAGCCGGTGCTGACCCAACTGATCTCCTGCTGCGTGGCGCCCAGGTTCCCCGCCATCTGCGGCAGGGCGACGTTGATGATGGTGGTGTCCAGCACCTCCATGATCGCGGCGGTGATCAGGCCCAGCAGGATCAGCCAGCGGTACTTCTCGATCACGCTCCGGTTGTCCTGAACGGGCGCGGCGGGAGCCTTGGCCCTCGCCGGCGCCTGCGGCCGGATGCCCGCGGGCGCGGGAATGGATTTCTGCATCTGTCGGGTCGTCTTCCTTTGTGTGCCGGCCGCGGGCGCGAGCCCGCCCGTCCAGCGTCGTCCTCGCCCCGCCTCTCCGCTCCCCTCCGTATCCCGGCCTCGATCGGCCGCCGATATCGCGTCGAGGGACCGGGGTTTGCGGAGGACGAGAAGCCTCTTGCGCAAATGACTGACTAGTTGGTAACATATTCGCGGAACTCGCCGCCGCTGTCAAGGCAGAGCGGCGCACCCGCGGATAACGGCGTGGATGCTGGGTTCCCCCGCACTTGCCGAGCCACCGCAAGACCGTTCCCCATCTGCCGTAAACGCGGTTGGGCCGGTTGACACGGGGCTGGAGCCGCGCTAGTTTACTGACCGGCCAGTTATTTGGAGAATATCATGAGCGATGTCAAGCCCGGCGCCCCCGATGCCGAGGCGGCCGAGGAGAACGACCAGGACTGCCGCCGCTGGCGCAGGCGCGCCGAGGCGCGGCCGGGCGAGATCCTGGACGCGGCGATGGAGATGTTCGTGGAGAAGGGCTTCGCCGCCACGCGCATGGAAGAGATCGCCCAGCGCGCGGGGGTGACCAAGGGCACGGTGTACCTCTACTACCAGAGCAAGGAGGCGCTCTTCCGCGCCGTGGTGCAGGACAACATCCTGCCCAGCCTGGAGGAGAGCGAGCGCCACGTGGCCGAGTGGACGGGCAGCAGCGCCGACCTGCTGGGCGAGATGGTGCGGCGCTGGTGGGCGGTGGTGGGGCGGTCGCGCCTGGGCTGCGTGCCCAAGCTGATGACCAGCGAGGCGGCCAACTTCCCCGAGCTGGCCACCTACTACATGGAAGAGGTGGTGTACCGCGGCCGCCGCGTGTTCGAGAGCGTGCTTCGGCGCGGGATCGAGGGCGGTGAGTTCCGGCCGGACCTGGACGTGCGCACCGCGGTGCGGGTGATCCAGTCGCCGCTGCTGAACGCGGCCATCCACATGCAGTCGCTCCAGCGCTTCGACCAGGAAGCGCTGGACATCGACGTCTTCTTCGACGTCGCCATAGACATCATCCTCCGCGGCATCGCGGTGAACGGGCAAAAGGACGGTTCGGATGCGTAAGGCCAGGCTCTTCGCCGGCGCGGCCCTGCTGGCGGCGCCGCACGTTTTGAACGCGCAGGAGGCGGCCCCGCCGCGCGTGCGCCTCTCGCTGGCGGACGCGATCCGCCTGGCGTCCGACACCTCGGCGTCGGTGGTGATCGGCGGGCTGCGGGTGGAGGAGGCACAGGCGCGTGTGGCGCAGGCCCGCTCGGTGCTGCTGCCGGACGTGACGGCCACCGCCAACGTGGTCAACCAGGACAGCAATCTGAAGGACTTCGGGTTCAGCTTCCCGTCGGCCCCCGGCGCGGAGCCGCTGCCGGACCGCGCGGGCCCGGTCACGGTCTACAACGCCCGCCCCCGCGCCTCGCAGACGCTGTACGACCCGGCGGCCGTGGTGCGGCTGCGGGCGGCGCGGGCGCAGGTGCCCGCGGCGGGCGCCGAGCGCGACGTGGCGGTGCAGACGGCGGGACAGCGCGCCGGCACGACGTACCTGCGGGCGGAGCGCGCGGCGGCGACCATCGCCGCGCGGCAGGAGGACATCCGCATCGCGCAGGAGCTGCTGACGCTGGCGCAGGCGCAGCTCCGCGGCGGCATCGGCACGGGCATCGATGTGACGCGGGCGCAGACGCAGCTCGCCACGGCGCAGTCCGCCGCGGCGCTGGCGCGGAACCAGCTGGCGCAGGCCAACGTGGACCTGGCGCGCGCCTTGGGCGTGGACCCGGCCACGCGCTTCGAGCTCGCCGATGGCCTCTCGGCCGACGCGGCGGCTTCCGGCGCCGAGGCGACACGCGCCGCGGCGGTGCAGCAGGCCCTCGCGCACCGCGCGGAGCTGCGCAGCGCCGAAGCGCAGCTCACCGCCGCGGAGCTGGGGCAGCGCGCGATCCACGCGGAGCGGCTTCCGCGGGTGGACGTGTCGGCCAACTACGGCATCGACGGCCCGCAGGGGCACATCATCGACACGCACCAGGTGGCGCTCCAGGTGTCCGTCCCCGTCTTCGACGGCGGCCGCCGCACGGCGCGCGAGAGCGAGCAGGGCGCGGTGATCCGCGAGATCCGCGAGCGCAGCGGCGACATCCGCGAGCAGGTTGCCGCAGAGGTGGAATCGGCCTTGCTCGACATCTCCAGCGGCGCGGAGCAGCAGGCCATCGCCGCCGACCGGCTGCGGCTGGCCGAGTCGGAGCTGTCGCAGGCGCGCGAGCGCTTCAGCAACGGCATCGCCGGCAACGTGGAAGTGATCAACGCGCAGTCCAACCTGATCCGCGCGCGCGACGCGGTGATCGACGCCCGCTTCGCCACGGCGGAGGCACGGGTGAACCTGGCCCGTGCCGTCGGCATGACGCAGACCATCCGTTAAACGAGGACCGTACAGAAGATGCCCAGCAACTCGACCATCGAAGAGGCTCCCGCGGCTGAGGCCCAGGCCCGCGCCGACCACCCGGTGGGCGGCGCGCCCATCGCCGTGGAGCCCAAGAAGCGCAAGCCGCCCATCCTCCCCATCGCCGGCGTGATCGCCCTGCTGGCCGTGCTGTACTTCGGCTACCAGTGGTGGCAGGGGCGCGGCTGGGAGAGCACCGACGACGCCCAGGTGGAGGGCCACATCACCCCGGTGAGCCCCAAGGCGGCGGGCTTCGTCTCCACCATCGCGGTGTCGGAGAACCAGATCGTGCACGCCGGCGACCTGCTGGTGCAGCTCGACACCACCGACTACCACGAGAAGCTGAAGCAGGCCGACGCGGATCTGGCCGCCCTCGCGGCGCAGGTCGGCTCGGACGGCCAGGGTGGCCAGATCCAGGCGCAGGCCGCCGCCGCGCGCGCCGAGGCCGGCGCCGCGCAGAGCAGCATCGCGCAGGCCCAGGCCAACGCCGTGAAGGCGCACCGCGACCTGGACCGCTTCCGCCCGCTGGCCGAGCGCAACATCATCAGCCGCCAGCAGCTCGACGCGGCCGTCGCCGCCGCGGCAGCAGCGGACGCGCAGGTCGCCGCGGCCCGGCAGACCGCCGCCGCCGCGGGGTCGCAGGCCAGCGCCGCGACGGCGGGCCTGCGCTCCACCCAGGCGCGCGCCGCGGGCGCGCAGGCCATGCGCGAGCAGGCCGCGCTCCAGCTCTCGTACACGCACATCCGCGCCCCGGTGGACGGCATCGTGACGAAGAAGGGCGTGGAGGTGGGCCAGCTGGTGGCCGTGGGCCAGCCGCTGATGACCATCGTGCCGCTGAGCGACGTGTGGGTCACGGCGAACCTGAAGGAGACGCAGGTGCGCGACGTGCGCCCCGGCGAGAAGGTGGAGCTGGAGGTCGACGCGTACCCCGGCCTCAAGTTCGAAGGCCACGTGGAGAGCATCAGCCCGGCGACGGGCGCCAAGTTCTCGCTGCTGCCGCCGGACAACGCCACGGGCAACTACACCAAGGTCGTGCAGCGCATTCCCGTGCGGGTGCGCGTGGACCGGGCGGACGCGACGCACCCGCTGCGTCCGGGCATGAGCGCGGTGGTCCGCATCCACGCGCGGCCCTGAGCTTGCGCGGGACGCCGGGCAGATGGATCGAGCTTCGCCGCGCGCAGACGATTGCGTGCGGCGAAGACGCTTTGAAGTGCCTGCCGCCACCTGTTTCCCGAGGCGGCGGGCGATGGAAGACCGCGAGGCGGGCGAGCGTGGCGAAGTGCCGCCGCCCGGCATCCTGAAGAGAGAGGGCGGACGCGAATGGCGAGGCAACGGCTGATGGGGAAGCTGGCGGCGGCGGCGATGCTGGCTGCGGCGGCTGCATGCGGCGGCGAGAGAACGGCCTCCACGCCGCCGGGAAGCATGAGCGAGCAGGCGATCGACTCCGCCGCGGGCGCGATTCCGCGCGGCACGGGCGAGGTGCGCACCGCACGCTTCGGCGGCGGAGGCGGCGGTCCGGCGATGGGCGGTGATGCGGTCGCCGGTGGGTCGATGACCGGCGGCGCTTCGGCGTCGGGCGTCGGCGGAGCCGCGGGCGGGGCGATGCCGGGCACCGCTGGCGCGGGCACGACGCTGTCGGCCGGCGGGGCGGCGGGGATGAGCGGCGCTGCGGGCGGATCCGCGGCCGGAGGGTCGGCGGGAGCGCTGTCGGGTGGATCGTCCACCGGCACGTCTACCGGCGGCAGCGTGTCGGGGGCGAGCGTCGGGTCCGCAGGGCCGGGCTATGCGGGACCGCCGGTTCCCCCGGCCGTGCGCCAGCCGACCATTGCGGGGCCCGCGGTCGCGGCGACGACACCGTCGGCATCGTCGCCCGCGACGAGCAGCCCGGCCACCAGCTCGCCGACGAGCTCGGGTACGCCTCCGGCAACGACTCCGCCGCCGGTGTGAGCACGATGGGCGGATGAGCGGTCGTCCGCCGCGTACCGAGACAGACAGCAGGGCACGGCCACCACGCGTGGCCGTGCCCTGCTGTGCATCTACCGTCACCTCGCGGTTCGGTGACATTCGGACCGGCGGACGGCCCGCCTGGCGCGTGAACGCGCGGGCTGCGACGGGCGAGGACCGCTACGCGGCCTGCCGCGGAGAGATCATCGCCCTACGGACGTCGTTGCATTGGCCGCGGCTCGAGCGCTCGCGAATCTATCGTCCCTGAGCGTCGAGGAGCGCGAGGAGCTTCTTCGGCGCGACCATCCCGTACGCCTGCACGACGAGCGATTCCAGCTCCGCGTCGTCCACGTGCGGCAGGGAGATGCCGATCCAGCCCTTGGGGCCCACGTACGGCGGCACGAAGAACTTCTGCTCGTCCGAGCGCACGAGCATCTGCTGAACGCCCACGGGCGCGGGGCACCACAGCGCGATGCGGCCATCGCGATGGTGGTTGTTCGCGAACATGGCGAACATCTTCTTGCGCACGCGGAACGTCGGCTCGCCCCACGCCTCCACCTCCGCCGCCTCCGGCAGCGCCAGGCACACGCGCCGGACGCGCTCGATCTGCTCGTCGTTCATCTTCCGCGATGTTGAGGGATGCGGGGCCGGGGGACGATGGAAGAGTAGCCGCCCGCACCGGCGCGAAAAAGACCGGCGGCGGGTTTGATACGTGCCGGGCGATGCGATACGTTGTCATCGCGCCGGCTTCCATCCGCCGAGCGCGGGCCTTCGCCACGGATCGCCAGGGAAAACGATGAAGATCTTCCTCAGCTGGTCCGGCGAGCGAAGCCGCGGCCTGGCGGCGGTGCTGAAATCGTGGCTGCCCCTCGTGTTGCAGTACGCCGAGCCGTGGATGTCAGACGACATCCCGGCCGGGAGCCGCTGGAGCACCGAGATCGGCGCGGCGCTCGCGACGGCGGAGTTCGGCATCGTCTGCGTGAGCAAGGCCAACGTCAATGCGCCCTGGCTGCATTTCGAGGCAGGCGCGATCTCCAGCTCGGCCGGGGCCGACGCCGTCTGCCCGCTGCTGATCGACCTTGCGTTCGAAGAGCTTTCCGGACCGCTGAGCCAGTTCCAGGCGAAGCGGCTCGACAAAGCCTCGATGCACACCGTGGTCCGGTCGATCAACGACCGTGCGGGCGAGAGGCGGCTCGACCCACAGCGTCTCGCGCATCTGGTGGACGTCCTCTGGCCCGTGTTCCTCAGCGAGTGGGCGCGGATTCCTGGCCATCCAGCCGAGACGCACGTCGAGACATCTCCCGCGCTCCCATCTTCCGGTGCCGAGAGCAGGACGTATCCGGTGACGAGACGGAAGCGGGCCTGCGTCCCGCTCTCCGACCTCCTCGGCACGGTCGAGCTCTCCGTGCGCGCGAAGCCGCTGGGGAGCGTGGCGGGCGAGATTGGAGTGGGTGGCGAGACGTTGCGCAAGCTGCTGACCGGTGCCGACATGCATGCACGGACGGTGCTTCGGCTCGAAGAGTGGTACTGGCGATCTGGCGGGTACAGACCCACGCCGCACGTAACCTGACCGGGCGAGACGTGAAGATCCTGATCGTAGGCAACGGCGGGCGCGAGCACGCGCTACTGTGGAAGCTGCGGCGCGACGCGCCCGGCGCCGACCTCTTCGTGACGCGCGCCAACGGCGGCATGGGCGGCCTGGCCACCTCGCTCGACATCGCCCCGGGCGACATTGGCGGCCTGGCGGACTGGGCGGCGTGGAACGGCGCGGGCCTCACCGTCGTGGGCCCGGAGATCCCGCTTGACGAGGGGATCGTGGACGCGTTCGTGGCGCGCGGCCTTCCCATCTTCGGCCCCACGCAGGCCGCCGCGCGCATCGAGAGCTCCAAGGCGTTCTCCAAGCGGCTCATGCGCGACTACGGCATCCCCACCGCCGCCTTCCGGCGCTACTCCTCTACCGACATCGCCACGTTCGACGCCGATGAGGCGAAGCTGCGGGGGATGGGCGAGTTGCGCGTCGTCAAGGCGTCCGGCCTCGCCGCGGGCAAGGGCGTGCTCGTCTGCGAGACGGTGGACGAGGCGATCGACGCCGCGCGCGAGATGCTGGCGGGCGACAGCTTCGGTGCCGCCGGGCGCGAGGTGGTGATCGAGGAGTTCATGCACGGCGAGGAGCTTTCCGTCTTCGCGCTGACGGACGGCACGAACGTCGTGCCCATGCTGCCCGCGCAGGACCACAAGCGCATCGGCGAGGGCGAGACGGGGCCGAACACCGGCGGGATGGGCGCCTACGCCCCGGTCGCGCTCGCCACGCCGGAGCTGATGCGGCAGGTCACGGAAGAGATCCTGCGCCCCACCGTCGCCGCCCTGGCCGCCGAAGGGCACCCCTTCCGCGGCCTGCTCTACGCCGGGCTCATGCTCACCGAAACGGGACCGCGCGTGGTGGAGTTCAACTGCCGTTTCGGCGACCCGGAGACGCAGGTGGTGCTTCCCCTGCTCGCATCTTCCCTGCTGGACCCGCTGCTCGCCATCGCCCGCGGCGAATCCATCGCGGGAGCATCCCTCGAGTGGCGTTCGGACGCGGCGGTCACCACCGTGCTCGCCTCCGGCGGCTACCCGGGCGACTACCACTCCGGCATCCCCATCCACGTCGATCCCGCGATCGAGAGCATGGACGACGTCCTCGTCTTCCACGCCGGCACGAAGACCTCGGCAGATGGCACTCTCGTGACTTCCGGCGGCCGGGTGATGGCTGTGACCGCGCTCGCCCCCACCGTCGGGGAGGCGGCGGAGCGCAGCCGGGCGGCGGCGGATATGGTCGGGTTCGACGGGCGCTACTTCCGCCGCGACATCGCCCATCGCGAGGTCGCCCGCACGGAGGTGGCGCGTGCCTGAGCTGCCCGAGGTGGAGACCATCGTCCGCGACCTCGCGCGCCTGCTCCCCGGCGCGAAGATCCGCGACGTCGAGGTGCTGCGCCCGGACCTGATCGAGGGCCAGACGGCGGACGAGTTCGCGAAGGGCCTAAAGGGCGCCGAGATCCGCGGCGTCACGCGACGCGCCAAGAACATCGTCTTCGATCTCGGCACCAAGCCCCTCCTGCTGGTGAACCTGGGGATGACGGGCCGCCTGCTCGTTCCCAAGAAGGACGACCCGCCGCAGACGCACCTGGGCGTCCGCATGGGCCTGGCCGACGGCCGCGAGCTGCTGTACAACGACAGCCGCCGCTTCGGCCGGCTCTGGCGGATGACGCGCGAGGAGTGGGCCGAGTGGGAGGCGACGCTGGGCATGGAGCCGCTGGACGACGCCTTCACGGCGGAGTTCATCCACGGCCTCGCCCAGCGGTCGCGCGTCGCGGTGAAGACGTGGCTGATGGACCAGAAGCGCATCGTGGGCGTGGGCAACATCTACGCGAGCGAGGCCATGTTCCGCGCCGGCCTGGACCCGCGCCGCCCGGCGAACACCGTCACGCTCGCGGAAGCGGAACGGCTGCGGAACGGCATCCGCGACGTGCTCACGGAAGCGATCGAGTTCCGCGGCACCACGTTCCTGGACTATCGCGACGCCGCGGGCGAGAAGGGCGAGTTCGCCGGCCGCCTGCGCATGTACGACCGCGCCGGCGAGGCCTGCCCTGGCTGCGGGGGGAAGATCGAGAAGATCGTGCAGGGCGGGCGCTCCACCTTCTTCTGCCCCGCGTGCCAGCACTGAACGCATGCGTCCCTTCGGGGCCCGCGTGCCGGAGCGGCGTGACGCGCGGCGGGCAGAAAAGCTGGCGCAAAATCGCCGGGCATTCTATCTTCACCCCTGCGTCTCCGCGGTTCGGCACGGCACCCTGCACGCTCGGTTTAAGCCACCTCATGCCTCAATTTCGCTACGGGCTGCCGCAGGGCGACGCGAATCGCCGGTGGCGCGTTCCCCCCGCCATACCCTCCGCTCCCGGCGACGAGGTGATGGAGGGGCTGAACGTGCTGGACGAGCTTCCCGGCGAGCCGGGGCTGGTGCTGTGGCAGGCGTTGCGCGACGTGCTGCTGTGGGCCGGCGCCTCGCCCGAGGCCCGCAGCGGCCTCTTCCCCGCCGCGGCCGAGACTGCGCGCGTGGCCGCCATGCTCGCCGCGCCCGTGCCCCGCGAGCTGGAGCCCGCGCTGATGACGCTGGCCCGCCTGGGCGCCCGCGGACTGCTGGAGGAGCCCGTCGCCCTCGCCTGCCGCGAGATCTCGCAATGGCTGGACGAGCGCGGCCTGCTCGCCTCCGCGCTGGCGTTCGCGCACGCCGCCGCGTCGGTGGCGGTGGGAGATGCGGGCGCCGCCTTCGCCGTGGGCCGCCTGGCCCGCCGCCGTGCGGAGAATGCCCGCGCCGAGGCGTGGTTCAACCGCTCCGTCGTGCTCGCGCGGCAGGCGGGCGACTGGGGCACCTGCGTGCGCGCGTACATGGGCCTGGGCGTGCTGCACGTGCAGCGCGGCGCGCTCCCCGCCGCGCGCCGCGCCCGCCTGCGTGCCCTTCGCGCCGCCCGCACCGGCGCGACGCCGGACTACGCAGCGCTGGTGCTGCACGACCTCTTCCTGCTGGCCGTGGAGATGGGCGACTGCGCGCGGGCGGACGAGTACGCGGCCGCCGCCTACGCCGCATACTCGTCGACCCACGCCCGCATCCCCGTGCTGGCGCACGACGTGGCGTACTACTGGACCACACAGGGCGGCTTCGCACACGCGCTGCCGGTCTTGGAGGGCGTGCTCCCCCGCCTGCCCGGCGAGCGCCTGTGCGTGCTCTCCGTGCTCGCCCGCGCGGCCGGCGGGGCGGGGCGCCGCGACCGGTTCGACAGCGCGTGGGACGCGGTGTGGAGCGAGATCGGGAACGACGCCGCGGGCGAGAAGACCGCCGCGGTGCTGCTCGACCTCGCCCACGGCGCAGTGAGCCTCAAGGACTGGGTTCGCGCCGAGATCGCGGCATCGCAGGCCCTGGCGCTCGCCACCGCCCGCGGCGAGGCCCGCGTGCGCCTCACCGCCGAGGCGCTGCTGGACTGCGCCGTGCACCACCGCGGCGTGGAAGCCCGCACCCGGGCGGCCCGCGCCGCCGCGTCCGACCGGGCCGCCGCCGCCCTCGCCGCCGAGCTGGTCAGCGCCCTCTCCGCCGCCTGACGATCGACTCGCGACGGAGCCGGTCGACGCATCCTCGCCCGCCAGGCTCGCCCGCGGAATCGAAGATGCGATGCCGACCGAGGCTCAGCCGACGCCGGCGCCGATGCCCGGTGCGGTCGAGGTGGGACCGAACGGTCCGTTGCCGAGGCAGCTGCCGCCGGTGAGGTAGACGATCACGGTCGTGCCGATGAGGATGCTGACGGGGTTCATCGTAGGCTCCGGGTGTCGGGAACGGTTCATGAGTGTGATTGAACGTTCACCCCCCGTGAGGTGTGACCCCAATACGCCGGTGCCGCCGCATCGCTCGTTTCAAGACGCCGCATGATGGACAGCGTTGACATACGAATGCCACGCATTTCCTAAATCCATCTACATCAACCACATACGAGATTGGCTCCCGAGCTTCGGTTCAGGACGGGAGATGCACGGCGGACGGCCGTACCACGAGCCGAACGCCCTCTCCACGGCCGTCCTTTCGCATCTCCCGGCCGCGCGCTATCTTCGCCCTGTTCGGGTTTTCTTCTCCCGCCTCACGCTGTGCCCCGCAGTCGCTTTGAGAGTCTCCGCCACCCACCCGCTGCGCGACCGCGTCCGCGAAGCGCGCAACCTGCCCGGCACGTACCGGATGCTCGCCGCGGACGGCGAGATCGTGTACGTGGGCAAGAGCAAGCAGGTGCGCACCCGGTTGATGTCGTACCTGCGCGCGGACAAGGGCGAGAAGGCGCACCGCATCATCGGCGAGGCGCACGCGCTGGCATGGGACTACGAGCCGAGCGAGTTCGCCGCCCTGCTGCGCGAGCTGGAGCTGATCAAGCGCTACCGGCCGCGCTTCAACCACCAGCACAAGCGTGACGGGCGCTACTCCTTCCTCAAGCTTACGCCCGGCGCCGCGCCCAAGCTGTTCGTGGTCAACGCCGTCACCGACGACGCGGCGGCGTACTTCGGCCCGTTCCGCGGTGGCAAGCGCATCCAGGAAGCGGTGCGCGAGCTGAACGACCTGCTGGGCCTGCGCGACTGTCCCGTAAGCACCCCCATCCGCTTCTCCGACCAGCCCGACCTCTTCGCCTTCCAGGCCGCGCCGCGCTGCCACCGCTTCGAGCTGAAGCTGTGCTGCGGCCCCTGCGCGTCCGCCGTCACGCAGGCGGACTACCGGCGCCGCGTGGACCTGGCCCGCGCCTTCCTGGACGGAGACGCGGACGAGCCGCTGCGGTGGCTGGACGAGCGCATGACCGCCGCGGCGGACCGGTGGGAGTTCGAGTACGCGGCCAACGTACGCGACCGCATTCGCCGCCTGGAGATGCTGCGCGACGAGTTCGGGCGCCTTCGCGAGGCGCTGGACAACCTCTCGTTCCTCTACCACGTGCCGGGCACGGAGGGCGACGACCGCGTCTACCTGGTGCGCCGCGGCACCGTGCGCGCCGTGGTGCCAGCCCCCCGCTCCGCTCCCGAGCGCCGCCGCCTCGCGCAGATGGCGCTGGACCACTTCACCCGCCCCGAGCCCGCGGGCGCCCTCGTCCCCCGGCACCAGGTGGACGAGATCCTGCTGCTCGCCCGCTGGTTCCGCTCCCACCCCGAAGAGTTGGAGCGCACCGTCGCGCCCGACGGCGTGCGCAACCTGCCCCGCAGCGCGTAAGGGGGCGCATGGCACGGGCGTTGCGCCCGTGGGCGGCCGGCGCGACCTTTCGCGCGCTCGCCGTCCCATCGCCCCTGCGGAGCCGAAACCGATGCGGAGCACCCGCTCCCTTGCACTGCCGCTCGCCGTATGCCTCGCCGCCGCCGCGTGCGGGCGCGACGGGCAGAACCCGTTCAGCCGCACGCCCGTAGCTACCGTCCCAGCCGAGCCCGACATCCAGGGGATGTACGGCGCCACCGGCTCGGACAACGTGCGAGTGGTGCCCGTGGAGATCGAGGTCCCCCACCTGCCCGCGGGCTGGGACGGCATCCGCATCGCCGCGATCTCCGACTTCCAGCTGGGTCTGTGGGCCGACAACGAGCGCGTCGCCTCCGCCGCCGTGGCGAAGGCCATCGCGGCCAACCCCGACGTCGTCGTCCTGCTGGGCGACTACGTGGCGCGTGGCGAGGACTACACGCCGCTCGACCGCATCCTGGCTCCGCTCAAAGGCCGCCCCGTCTTCGCAATCCTCGGCACGGCCGACGCGGCGGACGACACGAACGGCGAGCCGGACAGCGTTGCGATCCGCACCGTGGCGGCCCTCACGCGGAACGGCGTGCAGGTGCTGCGGAACACGCGCGCGCCCCTCACGCGCAACGGCAGCACCGCGTACATCGCCGGGCTGGACCCGTACGTGGCGCGCCGGCCGGACTGGCGCCAGGCGGAGATCTTCAACGGCATGGTCGGCGCGCCCTCCACGCCGGTCGTCCTGAGCCACCTCGCTGCGGTCGGCCCGCGCATCCCCGAGGGAAAGTGGCCCGCGATCATCGCCGGCCACGCCTTCTGCGGCCGCGTCGAAGTGCCGGGGACGCCGCGCCTGAGCTGGATCAACACCGAGGTCTTCCCGGTGGCGAACGGCTCGCCCACGCAGCGCATCTACCGCATGAACGGCAACACGCTGTTCGTGACGTGCGGCATCGGCTATAGCTTCGTGCCCGTGCGCTACGGCGCCCCGCCGGAGGTGGCGCTCATCACGTTGCGCCCCGCCCTCGACGTGAAGGCGGACAGCGCCAAGACCCCGCAGCAGCCCAACATCGACTCGCTCGTGCAGACCTACCAGGCGCGCCGCGACACTGCCAGGAAGCAGGAAGCGCCGCCCGAGGCGCCGGTGGATTAGCGGCGATACCTCATCATGCTGGCGACGGTCGAAATACGGACGAAGGGCGAGGAGACCACAGCGTCTCTTCGCCCTTCTGCTTTCGTCCATCCCGGCCGGCGTCGTACTGCCGGCGAGCTACATCCGCGTGCTCTGCGACGTGGTGCGGGCGGCGTCGGTGCACGCGGGCCAGGAGAACGGCTGGCCGGTCTGCGTGTTCACCGGGAACACCGTGCGCCGGTCACGCGGCACGCGCTGCGGCTCCTCGCTCGCCAGGTAGACGAGCATGGCCGTGAGCACCGCGTTGTTGCGCACGTCGTCCCAAACGATCTTGTCGTACGTGTCGCGCGTGGTGTGCCAGGTGTACGCGCCGTAGTCCCAGCTCAGCGAAGACAGGCCGAACGCCGGCGCCCCAGCGCAGATGAACGACGCGTAGTCGCTGCCGCCCGTGCTGGGCACCCCCGGATTGTCCAGCGTGATCTGCTTGCCGATCTCGGACGGCACCAGCGCCAGCCACTTGCCCATGAACCCGGCCGCGCCCGTCAGCCCCTGCATGGAGATGCTTGTCACGCGACCGGTTCCGTTGTCTTGGTTGAACAGCGCCTGCAGGCCGTTCACCACCGCGGGGTGGTCCTTCACGTAGGCGCGTGACCCGTTCAGCCCCTGCTCCTCGCCGCTCCAGTGGCCCACGACGATGGTGCGCTTGGGGTTGGGATACACGGTGCGGAGGATGCGCAGCGCCTCCATCATGGTGATCGTGCCCGTGCCGTTGTCCGTGCTGCCCGAGCTGCCGTCCCACGAGTCGAAGTGCGCCGACAGCACGATGTACTCGTTGGGCTTCTGGCTGCCGCGGATCTCCGCGATGGTGTTGAAGACCGGCAGCTCGCCCAACTCCTCGGACTGTGCGTCGAGGCGCACCACCGGCCCCTGGTGATGCTCGGCGAGGCGGTAGACCAGCCCGTAGTCCTCGCAGCTCAGGTCGAACGTGGGCACCTGGTGCGTGCGGGCGTTGAAGATGCGGTCCACGCCCCACCCGCCCGACCACAGCGACGTGAGCACGCCCGCCGCCCCCGCCTGCTCAAGCCGCGGAGCCAGGTCGCGCGCCGCCACGCCCGTGCGCTGGATGCGCGCCGTCCACGCGGCGGTCGCCGCCGTGCGCGCGTCCTTCATGCGCGCGAAGCTGGAGTCGGTGGCGAACTGCTTCCAGTTGTCGTCGGGCCGGCAGGTGGGCTGCGGCATGGAGATCGCCACGAGCTTGCCGCGGATGCTGGGCAGCCACGCCTCGAACGCGGCCTGGTCCGCGAAGTCCGGCAGCGCCACCACGGGAGCCGTCACCGGCCCGTTCGTGCCCGGGCTCCACGCCAGCATCGTCCCCTCCAGCGACCGCACACGCGGCTGCACCAGGTCCGCGTGCGAGTAGCCGCGCCGCCATCCGCGGAAGGTGCCGTACTGCTCGTTCCGCGCGGTGATGCCCCACGAGCGGTACGTGTCGATCAGCCACTGGTTCCCCGCACGGATCCCCGGCGACGCCGTGAGCCGCGGCCCGATGGAGTCCGACAGCGCCTGCCCCAGCCGCTCCAGCTGCGAGTTGCGCGTCCCCTCCTCCCAGATGCGGCGCAGCACGGGGTTCTCCGTCGCGAACGACTGCGCCCCCGCCGGCGCCGCCGCAAAGGCCAGCCCAGCCGCGATGACGTACGAAACGTTGCGGTTCATCTACCGTTCCTGTTCACGTGTGGATGTGGAGATACGACGAAACGACTACAAGCAGATATACGATGGATGCGGATCGAACGTCCGATCACGTAACACGCACTCGCTCAACGGGAGGCGAGCAAACCACGACTACCACGGCTAGAAGTTCAGTCTCCGTAGCCTCTATCCGCCCAACACCCGCGCCGCCGAGAGAACCCGCAGCAACGCGAACCCGCTCCAGCAGCCCCACCGCAGGCGCGCAGCGCCGAGCCGCCACCCTCCCCGCCCCGACACCCGCCCGCTCGACCAGTCACGGCTGGGGCAGCCGTGGACCCTGTTTCTTCTCCCGCTTGCGGGAGAGGACAGGCGAGGCACGAGCCAGGTGAGGGCCCCCTTCCGACGCGCCATAGCCCGGAGCGCGATGCCCCCTTACCTCTCGTTCCGCAACTCCACCAGCTCCACCCGCGCCCGCCCATCCTCCAGCGTCGCGATGGCGAGCGTCGGCTTCCCGCGAAACCGGATCGGCCCCGCGCTTCCCGGATTCACCGCGAGCACCGAGCCGACCGTGCGGATCACCGGCACGTGCGAGTGCCCGAAGACGACCATCCCCGCGTCGGGATACGCCGCCGCCATCTTCTCCACCGTCGGCGAGCCCACCTGCATGCCGTGGACGACCACGATGCGCACGCCGCCCAGCGTCACCTCCGCCACCTCGGGCACGCGCGCGCGGATGTCGAACCCGTCCGTGTTGCCCCACACCGCCGTCACCGGCGCGATGGCCTCCAGCTCCGTCAGCAATTCCGCCGGGCCGACGTCGCCCGCGTGGAGGATGTGCTCCACGTCCGCGAACCGCTCGAACACCTCGCGCCGCAGCAGCCCGTGCGTGTCCGAGATGACGCCCACCTTCATCCGCGCATCTCCCCTGCACCGCCAGATGCGAATCGGCTCACGTCGCCGCCTCCTGCTCGCCGCTGCGCCACCGCCGCCCGATGCCGTGCTGCACGCCCAGGTGGTCGAGGATGCGCGCCACGACGAAATCCACAAGGTCGTCGATGCTCTGCGGCCGGTTGTAGAAGCCCGGCGCCGCCGGCATGACCGTCGCGCCGGCGCGCGTGAGCCGCGTCATGTTCTCAAGGTGGATGAGCGACAGCGGCGTCTCGCGCGGCACGAGCACGAGCGGGCGCCGCTCCTTCAGCGCGACGTCGGCCGCGCGCTCCACCAGGTTGCGGGACGTGCCCGCGGCGATGGACGCCAGCGTGCCCATTGAGCACGGGCAGACCACCATCCCCGCGGACGGAGCGGAGCCGGAGGCCGGCGTGGCGCCCCTGTCGAGCGAATCGTACAGCTCCACGCGCGACCAGTCTCCCGTTGCCGCACGGAGCGCATCCACCCCGTCGATGCCGGACTCCTCCGCCATCAGCCGCCAGCCGTACGACGACACGATCAGCCGCACCGGCGTGGCCGCCTCGTTCAGCGCGCGCAGCAGCCGCACCGCGTACGGCGCGCCCGAGGCGCCCGTGACCCCGAAGGTGATGGGCGCGCCGGGCGTGGCGCTCAAGCGAGCAGCCTTCCCCCCAGCACAACCAGGAAGAAGACGACGGAGATGACGCCGTTGATCGTGAAGAACGCCGCGTCGATCTTCGAGAAGTCGTCGTGCTTCACCAGGCTCTGCTCGTACACCAGCATCGCGGCGATCACTCCCACCGCGGCGAAGTACGTCCTCCCCAGATCCGGCAGCAGCAGCCCGACGGACAGCAGGCAGAGCGCCGCGCACACGTGCAGGAAGCGCGACGCCAGCAGCGCGCCCTTCGCCCCCAGCGCGGCGGGAATCGAGTGCAGCCCCTCCGCACGGTCGAATTCGATGTCCTGCAGCGAGTAGAGGATGTCGAACCCGGCGCCCCAGCACAGCACCGCTCCCGCCAGCGCGAGCAGCGCCGTCCACGGCTGGCTCCAGCGCCCTGCGACCGCCAGGTACGCCCCGACCGGCGCGATGCCCATCGCGAAGCCGAGGAAGACGTGAGCGAAACGCGTGAACCGCTTCGTGTACGAGTAGAAGAAGACGCAGCCCAGCGCCAGCGGCGACAGCTTCAAGCAGAGCGGGTTGAGGAAGCCGGCCGCGGCGATGAAGATCGCGCTCGCGACGACCACGGCCACGGCCGCCTGCCGCACCGACAGCTTGCCTGACGGGATCTCGCGCATCAGCGTGCGTGGGTTCTTCGCGTCGATCGCGCGGTCGGCGATGCGGTTGAAGCCCATCGCCGCGAACCGCGCCGCCGTGAACGCCACCAGGATCAGCACCACCTCGCGCGCCGTCACCGGGTAGCGGTACGACGCGAGCGTCGCCCCCACCAGCGCAAACGGCATGGCGAACACCGTGTGCGGCAGCTTCACCAGGTTCGAATAGTCCACCAACCGCCCGCTCCCGCGAACGTGCTGCCCCTCCATCGTGCGCTCACTCATCGCGTTGCTGCTCCTCGAGCATGATGACGTCGGCCACATCCTTCGGCCGGCCGGTTGCTCGCTTGTTGGCCAACAGATGCTTCCGGCTCAACACCGGGACCATCACTCCATCCACGGGATGGTACTCGCGCTCGGCCCACGCTTCCTCGAACGTGACCCCGTCGATCTCCGTCAGCATGTCGATCCGTGCGGGAACGACTCCGATCTGGTAGAACATCCCGGGGCGAGCCAGCTCATCCACGGTGAGATTGCTGATTGGAGCGCCGTAGCGCGCCAATGCCCTCCACACGCGCGACGCGTTCTCCGGGTCGGGCCGCAGCCAGAAATCCATGTCACCCGTCGCTCTCGGCATCCCGTGGGCCGCGAGGGCGAACGCGCCGATCACCAGGAACTCAGCGCCCTCGGCGAACAATTCCTCCAACATGTCTCTGTAGTCTGAACTCAGCATCGGAGCACCCCTTGAAGGCATAAGCGTTCCTTGTGAGTTCCCACATCATGCCGAGACATTCTTCGGGCGTCGGCTGCGGTATGCCGCTGTTCATCTCGTCGTGAGACGACACCTTCCGCACGACGTAGTTCGATCTGTCTTTCCGTTCCGGCATCTTCACCTCAGTCGATCGGGTGAATTCCCAGCTTGCTCCACATCGCGTCCACGCGGGCTTTGACGTCGGTATCCATGTCGATCATCGCCGGCCAGGGGCGGGTGAAGCCCTCCTCGGCCCACTTCCGCGTGCCGTCGATTCCCATCTTGCTGCCGAACGCGGCGACCTGCGCGGCGTGGTCCAGGTCGTCGACCGGGCCCTTCGTGAAGCGCACGTCGCGCTCCGGGTCGATGTTCGCAAGCGCATACCACCACGCCTCCTGCACGTTCCGTACGTCGATCCCCTCGTCCACCACCACGATCACCTTGGCGAGCGACATCAGCCCCATCCCCCACAGGCCGTTCATCACCTTGTAGGCGTGCCCCGGGTACTCCTTGCGGATGGAGACGAAGACGAGGTTGTGGAACACGCCCTCCGGCGGCATGTGGTAGTCCACGATCTCCGGCATGGTGAGCTGCGCCAGCGGGAGGAAGATGCGCTCCGTGGCGCCGCCCAGGTACACGTCCTCCACAGGCGGCCGGCCCACGAGCGTCGCGGGGTACACCGGGTCCGACCGCATCGTCACCGTGGTCACGTGAAAGACCGGGTACAGGTCCTCCAGCGTGTAGAAGCCGGTGTGATCGCCGAACGGGCCCTCCACCGCCAGCTCCTCGTCGGTGTCCACGTAGCCCTCCAGCACGATCTCCGCCTGCGCGGGGATGGTCATCTCGCCGGTCAGCGACTGCGTGGTGTAGACCGGCTCGCGCCGCAGGAAGCCGCCGAAGAGGAACTCGTCGATGCCGGGCGGAAGCGGCGCGGTCGGCGTGTACATCGTCGCCGGATCGCCGCCGAGGGCGACCACCACGGGCATCCTCCCGCCCGGCCCGCGCTTCCACGCACGGTAGTGCGCGGCGCCGCCCTTGTGCCGCTGCCAGTGCATGCCCGTGGTGTTGGGCCCGAACACCTGCATGCGGTACATGCCGATGTTCTGCCCGCCCGTCTCCGGGTCGCGGGTGAAGACCATGGGCATGGTGATGAAGGGCCCGCCGTCGTCCGGCCACGTCTTCAGCACGGGCAGCCGGGTCAGATCGAACTCGCGCTCGCGGAGGACGATCTCGTGGCACGGGGCCTTCCCCTTGAAGGGGCGCGGCGGGACCTTCGTGAGCTCCGCCAGCTTGGGCAGCATCTGCATCTTGGCCCACAGCCCCTTGGGGATGTCGGGCTTCACCAGCTCGCGGATGCGCGTGGCGTGCTCCTCCAGGTCGTCCACGCCCAGCGCCGCCGTCATCCGCTTCCACGAGCCGAAGACGTTGATGGCCACGGGGATGTCGCTCTCGGTGCCGTCCATCAGCACCGGCCGCTCGAAGAGCAGCGCGGGGCCGCCGCCGGGCAGCTTCATCGTGCGGTCCGCGATCTCCGCCATCTCCAGGTCCACCGAGACGGGGCGCCGGATACGCACGAGCTGGCCCGTGCGGTCCAGGTAGCGGAGGAATTCGCGCAGGTTCTGAAAGGTCATCTATCCGCCATCGCCCGTCCCGAAGGCGGGGCTCAGTGTCCGCCGAAGGTCTGGACGAGCAGCATCACCACGCCGTAGCTGAGGTATGCCGCCATCGTCACGATGATGAGCCGGCGGGCCAGCAGCATCTGCCGCAGGCCCGTGTCGTCGAACTGCTCCGGCCGGGGCTTCCACACCGAAGCGACGGAGGCCTGCGCTCCCGGCCGCGAGTGCCGCGTCCACGCCAGGATCTGCAGCAGCGCGGACCCGATCGCGCACCCCATGGACGTGAGCAGCAGCGAGGAGAGGAGGATGCCGAGCGCCGCCATCAGGCTCGCGTCCCCCAGTGCAGCGCCGCGATCCCGCCGGAGAGCGTCTTCCACCCCACGTCGCCGAAGCCCGCGCGCTCCATGCGCGCCGCGAGCTCCTTCGGCTCCGGGAAGTGCAGCACGGATTCCGGGAGATAGGTGTACGCCGAGTTGTGTTTGGAGACGAGGCGGCCCACGAGGGGCAGCATCTTCAGGAAGTAGAACATGTAGAGCCCGCGAAACGGCTGCCATGCGGGCGTCGTGAACTCCAGGATGACCAGCTTCGCCCCGCGCCGCAGCACCCGCGCGGACTCGCGCAGCCCGGCGTCGAGATCGGCGAGGTTGCGCACGCCGAAGCCGACGGTGGAGCCGTCGAAGCTCTCGTCCGCGAACGGGAGCGAGAGCGCGTCGGCGCAGGCGGGGGCGACGGGCACACCCGCCGTCTTGTCCGCCCCGTGCGCGAGCATGGCGTACGTGAAGTCGCTGCCCACCACGCGTCCGCGGAACCCCGCGCGCTTCGCCAGCTCCACGGAGAGGTCGAGCGTGCCTGCGCAGTTGTCCAGGTACGTTCCCTCCGGGCGGCGCTCCCAGCCCAGCCGGTTCACGGCCCAGCGGCGCCACAGCTTGTCCACGTTCAGCGAGAGGACGTGGTTCAGCAGGTCGTAGCGCGGCGCGATGGACGAGAACATCCGGCGCACCTGCGCCGCCTTCTCGTCGTGGGCCGGCAGCGCGGTGGCGCGTTCGGTGGTTTGTGGCGGCATCGCGTAGAATCGCTTCCGGGTTTAGAATAGAGGCCGAAAGCTACCCCCCGCCCACGCCCGGAGCAAGCCTGCCGGGCGCTTGAAACTCCGCCCCAGCACGCCGCGTACGTTCCCCGAGGAACGCTCCCGACACGGTGCCACCGGCATTGAACCCGACCGAACCGACCGACCACGAACTCGTCGTCCGCGCCCAGAAGGGCAGCCAGACGGCTTACCGGGAGCTTCTCGGGCGTTACCAGCGCCCGGTGTTCTCGCTCATCTACCGCATGGTCCGGGACAGGGAGCTGGCCGAAGACCTCGCGCAGGAGACCTTCGTGCGCGTGTTCAACAACATCGACCGCTACGACCCGCGCTTCAAGTTCAGCAGCTGGATCTTCAAGATCGCCACCAACCTGACCATCGACTCCATGCGCAAGAAGGAGCCGAAGACGGTCTCGATAGACGGCTCGCGGTACGCGACGTCGAACGACGAGGTGGAGGCGACCACGATCACGGTGATCTCGGACGACGAGAACCCCGAGGAGCTGCTGGAGGCCAAGGAGCTGGGCGAGGAGATCGAGCAGGCCATCGGCAAGCTGCGGCCCGAGTACCGCACGGCCATCCTCCTGCGCCACGTGGACGGGCGCCCGTACGAGGAGATCGCCGAGATCATGGCGCTGCCGCTGGGCACGGTGAAGACGTACATCCACCGCGCCCGGAATGAGCTCCGCGGCAACCTCCAGCACCTGAGGGTCGCGTGATGCGCGGACGGAAGACGCGGCCCGGCTCGAAGCTCCGAAACGATTGCCGCATCGGCCGATGTACCGCGCCGGCAGCTCTGAAACTTTGCCGCACCACGCCGCGTAATCTCGTTGCAACGAGCGAAAACCGAGTACATGGGGATCACCGTGCCTGAACACGCACACCTGCCCGACTGGACGCTGGACCTCCTCGCCGAAGATGCGCTGCCGCACGCGGAGCGCACCGCGGCCGAGGCGCACCTGCGTTCGTGCCCGCCCTGCGCGGCGGAGCTGGACGCCGCGCGGGCGGTGATCGCCTCGCTGAACGCGCTGCCCACCTTCTCCCCCGCCCCGGACTTCGCCGAGGCGGTGATGGCGCGGGTGGTGCTGAAGCCGGCCGTGGCGCCGGAGCTGGCGCGCTCACGCCGCTGGCTGCCGCGCACGACACGCGGATGGATGCTGGCGGGCGCCGGGGTGATGGCGCCGCTGGCGCCCCTCGCCACGCTGCTGGCCTGGCTGCTCTCGCACCGCATGGTCACGCTGGGCGGCCTGTGGAGCATGAGCGAGACCTGGGCGAGCGACACGGCGTGGGCCGGCCTCACGCACCTGCTGGGCGCCATCGTGGGCAGCTCGGCGTTCGCGTGGGCCAGCAACGCGGCGGAGCGGCTGGTGGCGGCTTCTTCCGGCGAGCTGGGGATGGCGGCTCTACTCTACGCAGTGGCGATCCCGCTCTCGGGCTGGGCGCTGGTTCGTCTTCTTCGGGCCCCGACGGGGGGAGTCACTCATGCGAGCTGATCGGTTCAAGTACCCGCTCCTCACCGCGGGCCTCACGCTGGCGCTGGGCGCGGCGGCGCTGGGCGCCCAGGACACGCTGGCCCCTGCGCAATCTGCCGTGGCGTCGCCCCGCGTGTCCGGCGACCGCCTGGGCTTCGGCGGCACGGTCGTCTCGCGCGGCGAGACGGTGGACGGCGACGTGGTCTCGGCCGTGGGCGACGTCCGGGTGGAGGGCCACGTGCGCGGCGACGTGACGGTGGGCCGCGGCAACCTGCTCGTGGAGCCCGGCGCCTCCATCGACGGCGACGCCACGGTGAGCGCGGGCAACCTCTCCAACCACGGCACCATTCGCGGCAGCGCTCGCGTGGCCAGCGGCAAGCTGGTGAACTGGGGCCGCGTGCTGGGCGAGATGCGGGCGGAGGACGCGCCCCGCGCCACCATGGGCCAGCCCCACGCGGCGGGTACCACGGCGCTGCACGTGCGGCGCACGTTCCTGGGCCGCATGGGCGACGGCCTGGCCGGCCTGGTCTCCACCCTCGCCTTCGCGATGGTGCTGGCGGCCATCGGCGCGGCGCTGGTGTTCTACGCCCTGCCCCGCGTGGAGAAGGTGGGCGACGTGGTCCGGACCTCCACGCTGCGCGCCGGGGCCGTGGGCCTGGCGGCGGCGTTCCTCGCCATCCCCGTGGGCCTCGCCCTGATGGTGGCGCTCGCGTTCAGCATCGTGGGCATCCCCCTCATCTTCCTGGCCGTTCCGCTGTACATGCTGGCGCTGGCGGGTGCCGGGGCGATGGGGCTGGTCGCGGTGGCGCACGCCATCGGCGAGCGGACGGCGGAGCAGCGCGGCTCGTTCGAGACGCTGCACCGCAACGCGTACACCTACGTCTTCACCGGCCTGGGCGTGCTGCTGGCCCCGCTGGCGGCGGCGCACCTCCTCCAGATGACGGGCTTCCTGGGCGTGCTGGGCGACATCCTGCAGTTCTTCGCGGTGATGCTGGTGTGGGCCGCGGCCATCGTCGGGTTCGGCGCGGTGGTGATGACGCGCGCCGGCGGCTGGGCGGACCGTCTGCGCTGGCGCCGCTACGACCCCATCTTCGACGCGGACCCGGTGTTCGACTCCACGCCCGGCGCGAGGGCGGGCCATGTTTGACACTTTCCGCTCCCGTGCTGCGGCGGCCCTCGCGGTGGGCGCGCTGCTGGGCGCCACGCAGCCGGCGCACGCGCAGACCTGGCGCACGGTGACGTCCGCCCGCCAGCGCGGGGCTGAGAAGGCGCTGGCCGTGCACGTGCAGTACGGCGCGGGGCACCTTACCGTATCGCCCGCGTCCGCCGGGCTGCTCTACCGGTTCGAGATGCGGTACGACGAGGACAAGGTGCGCCCGCTCACCGAGTACAGCGCCGCCTCGGGCACGCTGCGGCTGGGGATGGAGCAGCGCGACCGCGAGGGCATCCGCGGCATCAAGCGCGAATCCCGCGCGGCGGTGTCGCTCAGCCCGGAGGTGCCCACCGCGCTCCGGCTGGAGTTCGGGGCGGGCGATGCGGACCTGGACCTGGGCGGCCTGTCGCTCAGCGACGTGGACATCTCCACCGGCGCGAGCGAGACGCGGATCAGCTTCGGCGCGCCCAACCGGATCGCGGCGCGGCGGGTGAAGATGGCGGCGGGCGCGGCGAGCCTGAACGTGTCGGGCCTGGGCAACACCGGCGCGCCGCGCTTCGAGTTCGAGGGCGGGATGGGGCACACCACGCTCGACTTCGGCGGGCGGTGGACGCACAGCGCGTCGGCCACGGTGGAGATGGGTGTGGGGTCGGTGACGCTGCGGCTGCCGCGGGCGCTGGGCGTGCGCGTGACCAAGGACTCGTTCCTGAGCAGCTTCGACGGGGCGGGGATGGTGAAGCGGGGCGACGCGTGGTACTCGCGCAACTGGGCCACGGCGCCGTACAAGCTGACGGTGGACATCGATGCCGCGCTCGGCTCGATCGACGTCGTCTGGATCGACTGAACTTCGGACCTGAAAACAACTTCTGCCGGGAGGCTCGCATGATCGCCGCTCTGGTCGCTCTCTTCGTCATCGGCGTGCTGCTCTTCGTCTTCGCCGCGGTCGCCATCGGCCTCGCCATCGCGGCGGTCGCCATCGCGATGAAGCTGCTGCCGTTCATCCTCGTCGCCTGGCTCGTGATGCGGCTCGTTCGCAGCAGCGGGCGCTCCTCCTACTCGACTGTTCACGCCAGGCATCCGCCCCACAACTTCCCGCGGCCGACGACGACCGGCGGCATCTCGGTCGAGGACGCGGCCTGGCTGGATTCGCGCGTGTAGGCGATCGGGGGGTGCGAGGCGGGAGATGCGGGTCGGACGATCCGCATCTCCAGAGGACAGAAGAACATCGGATGACGGAAGGGCGGCGATCTCGCGTGGATCGCCGCCCTTCTTCGTTCGATCGCCGTGTGGTCTGGAATCCACGGAAGACTTCGCTGGAGCTAGGCGGATGCGAGGCGTTCGGCGACCTTCTCGGCGATCTCGCGGAGGGCGATGCCGGCGGGGGACTCCGGCTCGCCGAGGACGGCGGGGAGGCCGGCGTCGCCGCCCTGGCGCACGTGCATCTCCAGCGGCACCTCGCCCAGGAACTCCACGCCGGTCTGCTGCGACAGGCGCGTGCCGCCCGCGCGCCCGAAGATCTCGTAGCGCTCGCCGCAGCACGGGCAGACGAAGCCGCTCATGTTCTCCACGATCCCCAGCACGCGCGTGTTGGTTCGCTCGAACATCTTGATCGCCCGAAGCACGTCGCCCGTGGATGCGTCCTGCGGGGTGGTGACCATGACCACGCCGTCCACCCGGATGGTCTGCACGAGGGAGAGCTGCGCGTCGCCCGTGCCGGGCGGCATGTCGACCACCAGCACGTCCAGCTCGCCCCACTCCACCTGCTCCAGGAACTGCTTGAGGATGCCGGCGATCATGGGCCCGCGCATGATGGCGGGCTGCTCGTCTTCCAGCAGGAAGCCCAGGCTCATCAGCTTGACGCCGTGCGCCACGAGCGGCGCGATCTTCTCCGCGCCCTTCGCGCCCGTCACGGCGGGCTTGCGACGCTCGCCGAACATCAGGGGGATGTTGGGGCCGTAGATGTCGGCGTCCAGCACGCCCACGCGCTTGCCCGCGCCCGCGAGCGCGGTGGCGAGGTTCACGGCCACGGTGCTCTTCCCCACCCCGCCCTTGCCCGAGCTGACGGCGACGATGCGGTCCACGCCCGGCAGCAGGTTCGCGTTTGGTGTGGGCGCAGGCACAGAGCCGGGCCGGAGCGGCGATTTATTCTGCTGCGCCTTCGTCTGCACGCTCCCCGCGGCGGGCAGAGCGATGTCGATCTTCACCTTCTGCACGCCGGCCACCTTCTCCACCGCGCCGCGGGCCTGGCGCACGAGGTTGCCGGGGTCGTCGGCCTGGAGGGCGAAGCGGAAGCGCACGGTGCCGTCTTCGGTCACGTCCAGCTCGCGCACGCGGCCGGACGAGACCACGTCGTCGCCGCTCACGGGGTGCACCACCTGGGTCAGCGCGGCGGCCACGCGCCGCAGCACCTGGTCACGCTCGGTGTTGGTCAAAAGGGCTCCTCTTCTTCTCTATCGGCAGCGGCTGCGCTGGGCGCCGCGTCGTGTCGGTGTGCGGGCGATGCGAAAACGGCCGGCGCTCGTCTGGCGCCGGCCGCGTGCGGTCGTGGCGGGTCGCGGCGCGCGGCCGCCGGGCGCCATCCCATCTACCGAGCCCCGTTCGCCGTCGCGTCGAGCGAGATGGCGCCGCGGACCGCGGCGTGCTTGCGCGGGCGCAATTTACGGCTGGCCCGCAGGGGGGGCAAGCAGCCGCCGGGGGTCTGCCGCGCGGCGGGCGCGAGGGTTGGACGTTCGTTGGACGAGGCGAGCGGGCGTGGGGTCTTCTTCTTGCTACCGCGCCGCTTCCGTCTGCCGGACGCGCCCGCGCTCCGGTGCGAACGGGCGACGCGGAGGAGTGCATGGAGGAACACACGGGGCGCGAACGGTCGATCGCGCTGGGGGTGCTGGCGGTGGTCGCGGCCGGCGTGGCGCTCCGCCTCGCGGCCGAGGTGCTGGTGCCCATCGCCATCTCGCTGCTGCTGTTCGCGCTCTTCCGCCCGCTGGTGCGCCGCCTCCAGCGCTGGCACGTGCCCGCCACGCTCAGCGCCATCGTGCTGGTGCTGGGGCTCGTGGGCCTGCTCTTCGGCATCGGCGCGGCGTTCGCGCAGCCGCTCCAGGAGTGGACGGAGCTGGCGCCCAAGAGCATCGCCGCGGCGCGCACGAAGCTGGAAGGCGTCGCGCGGAAGCTCCCGTTCTCCACCTTCGGCGGCGGAAGCTCGTCGGCGGGCGCGCAGGGCTCGAGCGGCGGCGCGGCCGGACAGCCGTCGACGGGCGGTGCGGCCGCTGCGCAGCCGCATCCCCGGTCCAGCGGACTTCCCGCCGCGGCGCAACGGACCGCCGGATCGGCGGCGGCGGGCGGAACGAACCGCGCGGGGGAGGCGCCGGCGGGTGGGGCGGGCGTAAATGGAGGAGGAGGCGCGGGCGCTCCGGGCGGAGGCGGGGGCGGGGGTGGGGGCGGTGCACCGGGGGACGGGGGGAAGAGCCCGATGGTGGGCATTCTCGCCAAGGTCTTCGGCACCACGGCCAGCCTGATCTCCACGGCGGTAGAAGTGCTGCTGCTGCTCTGCTTCCTGCTCGCGGCGGGCGACCGGCTGCGCGACAAGGTGAAGAAGGCGATCCACGGCGCGGGCGACCGCGCGACGGCCGTGCAGGTCGCGGAAGAGATCGAGGCGGTGGTGTCGCGTTACGTGGTGGCGACGGCGCTCATCAACCTGGGGCAGGGTCTGGTCGTCGGCCTCGTGATGTGGGCGCTGGGGATGCCCACGCCGGCGCTGTGGGGGCTGATGACGTTCATCGTGGAATTCATCCCCTATCTCGGCGCGATGGTCGTCATCACCCTGCTCACGCTGGTGGGCCTCGCCACGTTCGGCAACCTGGGCCACGCGCTGATCGCGCCCGCGTCGTACCTCGCCATCACCACGCTGCAGAACAACCTGGTGAGCCCCATCGCCTACGGCCGCGGGCTGAAGCTGAGCCCCGCCGTGATCCTCGTGGCGGTGATGGTGTGGTGGTTCCTGTGGGGCGTGGCGGGCGCCGTGGTCGCCGTCCCCGTCGTAGCCGCGGTGAAGGTGCTGGCGGACCACGTGCCCGCGCTCAACGGCCTGGGCGAGCTGCTCGGCGAGTAGCTTTCGAGGGGGATGGAAGACATGACGACGCTTCGAGAGATGCGGACCGGAGACGGTTCGCATCTCCCGTTTGCGGGTGGCGAATCGAGGCCGCGCCGGATAGCTTGTCGGCTTCCACCTGGACCTTGGAGAGGACCGATGAGCAGCAGCATTTCGCGGGTTCCGGCGCCGTACAACGAGCCGGTGCTGGGGTACGCGCCGGGCAGCCCCGAGCGCGCCGAGCTGAAGGCTACGCTGGCCCGCATGGCGGGCGAGCAGATCGAGATCCCCGTGATCGTGGGCGGCAAGGAGATCCGCACCGGCAACACCGAGACGGTGGTGATGCCGCACGACCACGGCCACGTGCTGGCGACCTGGCACAAAGCGGGCGACGCAGAGATCCGCGCCGCCATCGACAGCTCGCTCGCCGCGCAGCGCGACTGGGCGCGCTGGCCGTGGGAGGAGCGCGCCGCCGTGCTGCTGCGGGCGGCCGAGCTGCTGGCCACCCGCTGGCGCCCGATCATGAACGCGGCCACCATGCTGGGCCAGAGCAAGACCGCGCACCAGGCCGAGATCGACGCCGCGTGCGAGATGATCGACTTCTTCCGCTTCAACGCGCACTTCGCCCAGCAGCTCTACTCCGAGCAGCCCATCTCGTCGCCGGGCGTGTGGAACCGCAGCGACCACCGGCCGCTGGAGGGCTTCGTCTACGCCGTCACGCCGTTCAACTTCACCTCCATAGCCGGCAACCTGCCCACGGCGCCCGCGCTGCTGGGCAACGTGGCGATCTGGAAGCCGGCGGCCACGGCGGTGTACAGCGGCTGGCACATCATGAAGCTGCTGGAGGAGGCGGGGCTGCCGCCGGGCGTGATCAACTTCGTGCCGGGCGACCCGGGCCGCATCAGCGAGCTGCTGCTGAACAGCCGCGACCTGGCGGGCGTGCACTTCACCGGCAGCACCGCGGTCTTCCAGTCGATCTGGAAGACGGTGGGCAACCGCATCGACACCTACCGCTCGTACCCGCGGCTGGTGGGCGAGACGGGCGGCAAGGACTTCATCGTCGCGCACGCGAGCGCGGATGCGGAGGCGCTGGCGACGGCCATCGTGCGCGGCGGCTACGAGTACCAGGGCCAGAAGTGCAGCGCCGCCTCGCGCATCTACGTGCCGGACTCCATCTGGCCGCGCGTGAAGGAGCTGACGCTGGGGATGATGGAGAAGATCAAGGTGGGCGACCCGGCAGACTTCCGGAACTTCATGGGCGCCGTGATCGACCGGAAGGCGTACGACAAGATCACGGGCTACATCAAGCACGCCGAGAAGGCGGACGGCGTGGAGATCATCGCCGGCGGCAAGTACGACGACAGCAAGGGCTACTTCATCGACCCCACGCTGGTGCAGGCGCAGGACTCGGCATACCAGCTCATGTGCGAGGAGGTGTTCGGCCCCGTCGTGTCGCTGCACGTGTACCCCGAGGCGAAGTGGGCCGAGACGCTGCGCATCGTGGACGAGACCACGCCGTACTCGCTGACCGGCGCCGTCTTCGCCAACGACCGCGCGGCGGTCGCGGAGGCGGACCGGGAGCTGCGCAATGCCGCCGGCAACTTCTACATCAACGACAAGCCCACGGGCGCGGTGGTGGGCCAGCAGCCGTTCGGCGGAGCGCGGGCGAGCGGCACGAACGACAAGGCCGGCTCCATCCTCAACCTCATCCGCTGGATCTCGCCGCGCACCATCAAGGAGACGTTCTCTCCCCCCCGCGCGTTCGAGTACCCGTTCATGAACGAGAAGTAAGGTCTTCCATCTTCGGAAGATGCACGAAGCGCCCGCAGCCGGTGAGCCGCGGGCGCTTCGTCGTTCTCGGGAGATGCGATCCATCAGACGAGCATCCACTACCCCGCTCCACCTCCCGGCGAACTCAACCCGCCGAGTCGCACATGTCGTTGTAGGGGTGCGATTTATCGCATCCGCTCCTTGCCACATGCGACGCAGGACCGTCGCCCAAACGGTATTTATCCCAAGCGTTTCCGCAGATACGACGCTGGGGACGGGGCTGCGCACCGCGGCATCTCGGCGGATGGGCGGCAGAGGCACGCATCCGCCGAAATCCGTAAGCCGTTGCAGTGCAATGAAGTGCGCGATTACAGACAGATCCGCGGATGACCGCGCGTCGAAATCCACCCAACGGAACTCGCCGCATCCATGTACCTCTTGCCGACGCGGACGGCACACGGGCCGCCGCGAGGCTCCTCCAGCATCGAACACTCTACGCGAGGTTCAACGATGAAACGCTCCGTCCTCCTCACCGGCGCCGCGGCGGCGGTCCTGGCCCTGGCCGCCTGCAACGGCGACGCGACGTCCGCCGCTGCGAACAGCTCGCTCTCGAACGACGAGGCGCAGGCGCTGGCTTCCAGCATGGCCGCCAGCACGGGCGACGCGCTGGCCGAGTCGTTCGGCGGCTGGGGCACCTTCGACCGCCTCCCCGCCGCGGGCTCGGTGGAGGTCGCGGCCGCGACGGTCACGCGCACCGAGACGTTCTCGCGCACACGCTCGTGCCCGGCCGGCGGCACCGTGACCGTGGCCGGCACCCGCAGCGGCACCGCCGACGCGGCGACGAAGACCGGGAGCTGGACGGAGACGGCCACGCGAACCGACGCAGCCTGCGCGCACACGGTGCGGACCGGCGTGACGGTGACGGTGAACGGCGCGCCGAACGTCGCCATCACGTCGTCGCACTCGCGCACCAACGGCACGCCGGGCACGTGGACGCACACCGAGAAGGGCGCGTTCGACTGGAGCCGCAGCAACGGCAAGAGCGGCCACTGCACCGTGGACGTGACCTCCACCTACGACCCGGCGGCGAAGACTTACCACACCAAGGGCACCATCTGCAACGTGACGTTCGACAAGACGATCACGCACGACACGCCCTGAAGCTCGGCGGCGCACGACACGGCAGCGGCCCGCGGGAGTCTCCCCGCGGGCCGCTCGTCTTTCCAGTACCTTTCTGCTTCGGCCCGCACTCAGGCGTCCGGCACGTCGAGTACCCCTTGCGTAGGAACGTACCGGCCGCGCCACATCGAAACAGAGCCGCCGGCTATCGGACGGCGTCGTGAAGCCCTCACGCGCACGTTGTCACCGAACGACGAAGGCCCCGATCGGCGGAAGCCCCTTCCTTCGGTCCAGAACTCCAGCGGTCCATCAGCCTTTCGCCTCGGGAACGCCGAGCGTGCGGCAGATCTTCCGCGCGAGCAGGTTGGAAATCTCCACATGACGGGGCACCGCTTCTACCGCACCCGTCGCAGGGTTGCACCAGAGGGAGTGCGCGGCACCCTCGCGCTTGAGAAAACAGCCGTGAAAGCGAAGATGCCGGAGCAACGCGCCCCGTTTCACCCGACGGTCACCGTCTCCCGCACCGCGTCGGCCGGAAGCCCGCGGAGGACATCATCCCGACGGTCCTCCAGGATCAGCTCGATGGCGGCGGACAGGCTGTCCAGTGCCTCCTCCTTCGTGGTTCCCTGGCCGTTCGCACCCGGAATCTCAGGGCAGTAGGCGACATGCCACTCGCCGTCCCTCTCCAGGATAGCCGTAAACTCGTTCTTCATCACGCCTCCGAGCTAGGGTTCCCCGCCATTACCCGGCGACCCGTCCCAAGTGCCTGCGAACACGCTACACCGCCGTCAGCCGCGTCTCCGCCACCAGGTGGCCGGTGCGTTCCTGGATGGATTTGACCTCACGGGTGCGGCTGCGAAGGGCGCTGATCGCGTCGGCGGCGGCGGAGGCGGCGGACATGGTGGTGATGTACGGCACGCCGTGGGTGATGGCCGCGCGGCGCGTGGCGAAGTCATCGAACTGGCTCTTCTTGCCCAGCGGCGTGTTGATGAGCAGCGCGACCTCGCCGCTGATGATCGCATCGGCCATGTCAGGCCGCGCCTCGCCCACCTTGAAGATGCGCTCGCAGGCCACGCCGCGGGAGCGCAGGTACTTCGCGGTGCCCTCGGTGGCCAGGATGCGGAAGCCCATGTCGTGCAGGCGGCGCACGATGGGCGTGGCCGTGGGCTTGTCGGAGTCGTTCACGGTCACGATGACGTTGCCGCCCAGCGGCAGCTCCATCCCGGCGGAGATCTGCGCCTTGGCGAACGCCATCCCGAACGAGTCGTCGAAACCCATCGCCTCGCCGGTGGAGCGCATCTCCGGTCCGAGGATCGGGTCCACCTCGGGCAGCTTGTTGAACGGGAAGACTGCCTCCTTCACCGCCACGCCGCCCACGGGGATCTCGTCCGGCAGCCGGAAGTCCGCCAGCTTCTCGCCCACCATCAGCCGGGCGGCGATGCGGGCGAGCTGCACGCCGGTCGCCTTGGAGACGAACGGCACCGTGCGCGACGCGCGGGGGTTCACCTCCAGGACGTAGACCGTGCCGTCCAGGATGGCGTACTGCACGTTGATGAGCCCGATGACGCCCAGCTCAAGCGCGAAGCGGCGGGTGTGCTCGCGCATCTCCTGTATCTGCCGGTCGCCCAGCATGTACGGCGGCAGCACGCAGGCCGAGTCACCGGAGTGCACCCCCGCCTCCTCGATGTGCTGCATCACCCCGCCGATCACCACCGTCTCGCCGTCGCAGAGCGCGTCCACGTCGGCCTCGAACGCATCTTCCAGGAAGCGGTCGATCAGCACCGGCCGCTCGTGCGAGACGCGAACCGCGCGCTCGAAGTAGTCGCGCAGCCCCGCCTCGTCGTACACGATCTCCATCCCCCGCCCGCCGAGGACGTACGACGGACGGAGGAGGGCCGGGTAGCCCACACGCGCCGCGATCTCGGCCGCCTGGTCCACGCTGGTCGCCAGCCCGTTCGGCGGCTGCTTCACGCCCAGGCGGCGCGCCAGCTCCTCGAAACGCTCGCGGTCCTCCGCGCGGTCGATGGAGTCCACCGGCGTGCCGAGGATGGGGATGCCCAGCCGGTCCAGCTCCCACGCCAACTTGAGCGGCGTCTGCCCGCCGAGCTGCACGACCACGCCGATGGGGTCCTCCAGGCGCACGATCTCCAGCACGTCCTCCAGCGTCAGCGGCTCGAAGTACAGCTTGTCCGAGACGTCGAAGTCGGTGGAGTTCGTCTCCGGGTTGGAGTTGACCATGATGGTCTCGAAGCCCGCCTCGCGCAGGGCCAGCGCCGCCTGCACGCAGCAGTAGTCGAACTCCACCCCCTGCCCGATGCGGATGGGGCCGCTGCCCAGGATCACCACCTTGCGCCGGTCAGAGCGGACGGACTCGTTCTCCTCGCCGTAGGTCGAGTAGAGGTACGGCGTGGCGGCCGGGAACTCGCCCGCGCAGGTGTCCACCATGTTGAAGACGGGGTGGATGCCCATTCCCCAGCGCCGCTCGCGCGCCGCATCCTCCGTCTCGCCGCGCAGCTCGGCCATCTGCACGTCACTGAAGCCGAGGCGCTTCATGCGCAGGATGTCCATCGAGTCGATCCCGCTTGCCTCCGCGAACCGCTTCTCGGCCGTCACCAGCTCGCCGAGCTGGGAGACGAACCACGGGTCCACGTGCGTGAGCTCCGAGATCTCCTCGACGCTCCAGCCGGCCTGGATGGCGCGCTTGATCTGGAACGGGCGCTCCGGCGTGGGGCGGCGGAGGGCGTTGCGCAGCGTCGCCGGCTCGTCGTCCTTCAGGCGGTCGTCCACCAGGCGCGTGCCGATCTCCCAGCCGATGCGGCCGATCTCCAACGCGCGGATCGCCTTCTGCCACGCCTGCTTGAACGTGCGGCCGATGGCCATCGACTCGCCCACCGCCTTCATCTGCACGCCCAGCGTGGCATCTGCCGCGGGGAACTTCTCGAAGGCGAAGCGGGGGAACTTCACTACCACGTAGTCCAGCACCGGCTCGAACGATGCGGGCGTGGTCTTGGTGATGGCGTTGGGCAGCTCGTCGAGCGTATAGCCCACGGCCAGCTTCGCGCCGATGCGGGCGATGGGGTAGCCGGTGGCCTTGCTCGCGAGCGCTGAGGAGCGGGAGACGCGGGGGTTCATCTCCACCACCAGCAGCTCGCCGTTGGCGGGGTTCACCGCGAACTGCACGTTGCAGCCGCCCGCCTCCACCCCGATCTCGCGGATGATGGCGATGGCCGCGTCGCGCATCGACTGGTACTCCACGTCCGTCAGCGTCTGCGCCGGGGCGACGGTGACCGAGTCGCCGGTGTGGACGCCCATCGCGTCGAAGTTCTCGATGGAGCAGATGATGACCACGTTGTCCGCATGGTCGCGCATCACCTCCAGCTCGAACTCCTTCCACCCGATGACGCTGCGGTCGATCAGCACCTCGTGCACGGGCGAGAGGTCCAGGCCGCGTCGGATCATCTCCTCGAACTCCGCGCGGTTGTAGGCGATGCCGCCGCCCGTGCCGCCAAGCGTGAACGACGGGCGGATGATGGCGGGATAGCCCGTGTCCTCCACGATGCGCAGCGCATCCTCGAACGAGCGCGCGAAGCCGCCGTGCGGAAGCCGCAGGCCGATGCGGCGCATGGCCTTGGCGAACTCGCTACGGTCCTCGGCCATGCGGATGGCGCGCGCGTTGGCGCCGATCAGCTCCACGCCGTGGCGAGCCAGAACCCCGCTGTCGTGCAGATCCAGCGCGACGTTTAGCGCCGTCTGGCCACCCATGGTCGGCAGGATGGCGTCCGGCTTCTCCTTCTCGATCACCCGCTCCACCCACTCGGGGGTGATGGGCTCGATGTAGGTGGCGTCGGCCAGGTCCGGGTCGGTCATGATGGTGGCAGGGTTGGAGTTCACCAGGATCACCCGGTAGCCCTCCTCGCGCAGCGCCCGCACCGCCTGCGTCCCCGAATAGTCGAACTCGGCCGCCTGCCCGATCACGATCGGGCCGCTACCGAGGATGAGGATGCTCTTGAGGTCGGTGCGCTTCGGCATCTATCTACCTGCCTGTTCTGAGTTGTTTCGTTCTGGTCCCGCGCGCGCGTGCGCGAGCACCCGCTCGTCTGCGGAGGGACGGGCGGGGGTGCGTAGCTAGTACACAATACGCTAGGGAAATTACCTAAAACGGACCAGGATCGAAAGTACCGGGATATGCACCGGTCCGCGTGGCAGGAAAACCCGCCCCGACCTTTGACCCGCCCGTAAGAATAGATCCGAGCATCGACCGAAATGATGGCGCGACCTCTGGCGAAGAGGCATTACTAATACTAGACTAACGTAATCTGACAAACAATACGAAAGGATAATGATGACTGGCATAGTTCTCGGCGTTCTTCTCATCGCAATCTTCGGGCTGTTTTGCCCCTTTTTACTTGCTCCACTTCGAGCGTCTCGATCAGGAAAACGCGACATTCCGTTGCATGGAGG
>DASRQW010000051.1 GCA_035696245.1 Longimicrobiaceae bacterium
CTCCCGCTCCGCGTCTTCGATCAGCAGCACGGGACGGTCGATGGACGGCAGCGCATCCACCGAACCCGCCTGTGCGAGGACGGCGGCGGGGGCGGCGTTCTCGACCATGTAGGCCAGGCGGTCCGCGGGCAGCGACGGGTCCAGCGGCAGGTACGCGCCGCCCGCCTTGAGGATGCCGATCATCCCCACCACCATCGCGACCGAACGCTCCGCGCACAGGCCGACGACCGTGTCCGGGCCGACGCCCAGGCGGCGCAGCGCGTGGCCCACGCGGTCAGCGCGGGCGTCCAGCTCGGCGTAGGTCACGCGCTCGTCCGCCGTCTCCAGCGCGACGGCGTGCGGCGTGGCGGCTGCCTGGCGCTCGAAGGGCGTGTGCAGGCACTCGTCGGCGGAGTCGCCGGGGGCGGCGGCGTTCCACTCCTCCAGCACGCGGTGCAGCTCGGGCGGGGCGAGGAGCGGGAGCTCACGCACCGGCCGGGCGGGGTCCGCCGCCGCGGCGGCGAGCAGCGTCTCGAAGTGTCCCATCCACCGGCGGATGGTCGCCGCGTCGAACAGGTCGGTGTTGTACTCCCAGTCCAGCCACGTGCCCGCGGCGGACTCGACCGCCGTCACCGTCAGCTCGAACTTGGACGTGGCGCCGTGGGCCTCCAGGCGCTCCGCGTCCGCATGGCCGAAGCGCAGCCCGGCGCCCGCCGCGCGGTGCCAGTTGAGCACGGCGGCCAGCAGCGGCGGCCGGCTGGGGTCGCGGGGGATGTCCAGCGCCTCCACGAGACGGCTGAGCGGGAGGCCGCGATGCTCCAGCGCATCGAAGAGCCCGGCGTTGGCCGCGTCCGCGAAATCGCCGAAGCCGGGGTCGCCCGCGAGCGTGCTGCGCAGCGGCAGCAGGTCCACGAAGTAGCCGACGGCCGCGGCATCTTCGTCCCACGCCTGGCCAGCGGCGATGGTGCCCACCAGCACGTCGGCTTGCCCGGTGATGCGGTGCAGGAAGAGCTGGAAAGCGGCCAGCAGCAGCCCGTAGAACGTGGTGCCGCGGGCCTCGCACAGCGTGTCCAGGCGGGCGCGGAGCCCGGCGTCCATCTCGCGGCGCTTTAGCGCGCCGGCGAAGGTCTGCGTCGCGGGGCGGGCACGGTCCAGCGGAAGCTCCAACGCGGGCAGCGGCGCGGCCAGGCGCTCGCGCCAGAACGCGAGGGCGTCGCTCTCGCTCGCAGCGGCGCGGAGGCGCACGGCGTCGCGGTAGCGGTGCGGCGCGGGCAGGGCGTGCGCGCGGCCTTCCAGGCGGGCGGCGTAGATGGCCTGCAGCTCGCCCAGCAGCGTGCCGTTGGACCAGCCGTCGGTCACGGCGTGGTGCAGCGTGAAGGCGAGCACGTGGTCCGCCTCGCCCATGCGAACGATGCGGGCGCGGAAGAGCGGCGCCGCGGCTAGGTCGAACGGCTGCGCGGCCTCGTTCGCCAGCGCGGCGGCAAGCTCCGCCTCCGCCTCGTCGTGCGGGAGAGCCGAGAGGTCGATGAGCGGCACTTCGAGCGAGACGGACGCCTCCACGTGCTGCGTCTGCCCCAGCGCGCCGAAGCGTGTGCGCAGCGCTTCGTGCCGCGCGACCAGCTCGCGCAGGGCGGCGGTCATCGCGTCCACGCTGAACGGCCCGCGGATGCGTAGCGCCGTCGGCTCGTGGTACGCCCGCGCCGCCTCTGCCGAGATCTGCGCCAGCAGCCACATCTCGCGCTGCCCCGCCGTCAGCGGCAGCTCGACGCCCTCGCTCTCATCCTCTGCCATCTCCGCCACCACCACGTTCCGCACCGCCGTGAAGGCGTGAGATACGGATTCGGTGTATGCAGTTGCCGCAGATTTCGTAGATGCGAACTCGGGCGATGCAGACTCGCGAGATGCGGAGCGGGTCGATGCGGCGTCGGGAGATGCGCCTGCGGCGAGGAATCCCTCGGCGCGCATCTCACGAATCGCGTGCTCCACGGCGGATGCGGCGCGCTCCACGTCCGCATCCGTGTGCGCGGACGAGAGATAGCAGACGCCGCTCACCGGCAGATGCACCCCGCGCGACCGCAGGTGCAGCCGCAGCAGGTCCGCGTCCGCCTCCGCACCTTCCCGCGGCGCGAGCGTGATGCGCGAGCCGGAGATTTCCACCGCGAGCGGCGCATCATCACCCAGCGCGACGCGGATGGCGGATGCGAGCAATTCCGCCAGCCGCGACATCTCCGCGGACAGCGCAATCCCGTGCTCACGGACGTGCCCGAGCACTGCCGCGGCGGCAGCGATGCCGAGCGCGTGTGGCTCGTCGCCGCGGATGCAGGTGGTCTCGATGCGCGGTTCGGAGCCGTCGAGCAGGCTCCACGGCCCGCCGTCCACGGTGTCCATGTACGACGCCTTGCCCGCGACCGCGGCGACCGGCGCGCCATTGCCAATCGCGTTGCTCAGCACGATCAGATCGGCTTCGATCCCGTGCATCCGCGCGACGCCGCCGGGGTGCACGCGGGGCATCGTCGCGCTCTCGTCCAGCACCAGCGCCGCGCCCGTGTCCAGGCAGATGCGCTCCAGTGCGCGCACGAACTCGCCCGCGTCCATCTCGCCGCACGGGAGATGCGCGGCATCCACCACCACCGCGGCCACGTCGAAGCCGCGGGCGCGGAGAGTTTCTAGCGCGTCTGCGCCTTCCAGCACCAGCAGCGCGCTGACCATCCCGGCCGGAACGCCCGCCACGGACGGGACCGCGCGTCCGTCGCGCAGTGGCGTGCCGCGGCCCATCAGTCCATCCACCGAACCGTGGTCGGCGCCCGCGAACACGGCGATCAGGTCGCGCTCCGTGGCCGTCCGCGCGATCCGCAGCGCCGCGGCCGTCGCATCGCCGCGGCTGGCGAAGAAGGCGACGCGCTCCACGCCCGCCATCTCGCGAATCAGCGCCGCGGCCTCCGCAGCCGCGCGCGGCGAGGGTGCGTCCAGGGCCGCCCGCATCGCGTCGGTCGCGATGCCCGATGCGTGGCCGAGGACGAGGTCGCCACCGCGCATCTCCAGGTCCACGAACTCGTTGCCGTCCACGTCCGTGAACCGGCCGCCGGACGCGCTCGCCACCGCCAGCGGGTAGCACAGGTGCTTCCACGCGGCGCGGAAGCCCGCCACACTCCGCGGCTCGGCCACGGCCTCGCGGTCCGCCTCTACCGCATCCCGCGAACCGGCAGTCATCGCGGACAGCCGCTCGCTCAACGCGGCGACGTGCGCGGCCTGCTCCGCCGTCAGCGGACGCTCGCCATCTTCCGAAACGCCGTCGTGAGATGCAGATGCGGCGGCAATTCCCTTTGGCTGCGGCGTCTCGGACGTGCGGACTGCGTCGGGCGGCGGCGACCCGGCGGATGCGCTTGCATCTACCGCATCGGCAGAGATGGTTGGCGCGGCCATCGAACGCGCGGCGCCGAGCGCGTCGAGCTGCTCCTGCATCACCCGAAGCTGCTGCGCGACGATGCGCTCCACCGCGCCTCCGCCAGGCGTGGGCGTGAAGGGCATCGCGAACCGCGCATCCGCGGAGATGGACGGAATCTGCGAAGACTTCGGGGCGGAGACGGCTGCGGACGGCCCGGAAGGCGGCGCATCTGCCGATGCGGCTTGCTCTTCGGCGGGGAGCTGGCCGTGCACGTGGGCGGCAAGGGCGTGCACGGTGCCCAGGCCGTCCAGCAGGTCGCGGAAGGGCACGCGCACCCCGAACTGGTCGCGCACGAAGCGGCTGGCGCGCAGCAGCATCAGCGAGTCGGCACCGAGCGCCAGGAAGCTCTCGTGCGGATCGACCTGCTCGGTTGCGATGCCGTACAGGCGCCCGAACTCGTCACGCAGCACCTGGGCGATGCGCACGAACCGGGGCGAGCGGGCGAGCTCGGCGTGCGCGGTCACTGCGCCTCCTCGTTCATCATGAACCACGAATCGCCTGCTCCCGCGCCCACCAGGTTCGTTCGGACGGCCACGCGGTGCGGCACGGCCGGGCGGGCCAGCTCGCGCACGTGCGCCAGGAAGTGGCCGGCGAGCCCGGCGATGGTCGCGCAGTCGTGCACCGCGGCGGAGTAGCGGAAGCGCACGCCCAGCCGCCCGCCGCTCACGCCGCACGTGACCTCCAGCAGGTGCGACCGAAGCGCGCGCGGGCTGCGGACCGGCCCCAGCGGCGCATCCGCAGGGCTGCCGAACAGGCCGCCGCCACCGCCCGCCATGTGCTTGCCGACGTAGAGGAAGAGCACTTCCGCGGCGGGCAACGCGCGCAGCCGCCGCGCGACGGCCGCGTCCGCGCCCAGGTGCCGCAGCACGCCGAAGCCCACGCCGCCGCTGGGAATGGCGCGCAGCCGGTCGCGTACCCTCGTCACCGCGCGCTCGGCGGCGCCGCCAGCGTCCGGCCGAAGCGCGAACGGGTGGATCGCCGTGAACCAGCCGACGGTGCGCGACAGGTCCGCGTCGGCGAACAGGTCCTCGCGTCCGTGGCCTTCCAGGTCGGCCATCACGGCGCCGCCCGCCCACGCGGTCAGCGTGCGCCTCAGCGCGGCGAGCAGGACGTCGTTCGCCTGCGAGCCGAGGCGGCGCGGGGCGTCTTCTAGCAGCGCCAGCGTGTCCGGCGCGTCCAGCTCGACGTCCACGAAGGCGTCGTCGGCCTCGGCGTTGCGGCCGGCGGCGTGGTCGCGGGGGAGCGGGCGCACGTCCTCGCCCTCCAGCGCGAGCCAGCGCGGGGCCTCGCGCCGCGCCGCATCCGTGCGGGCGTACGAGGCGAGGCGTTGCGCCCATTCCCCGGACGGCGTCGTCGCGGGCTCCAGCGCCACCGGCTCGCCGCGCGCGATCTGCCCGAGCGCCGTCTCCAGGTCCCCCAGCAGCACGCTCCACGAGAACACGTCGACGGCGAGGTGGTGGACGACGAGCACCAGCCGCTGCGCCTTCCCCGCCCCGCGCCCGAACAGCAGCGCCCGCACGACCGGCCCGCGCTCCAGG
>DASRQW010000052.1 GCA_035696245.1 Longimicrobiaceae bacterium
AGCGCACGCCGGTGATCAGGTTGTAGCCCACCGCGCCCAAGCTGAACACGTCCGACGCGGGCGTCAGCCGGTCCTCGCCCGCCAGCTGCTCGGGCGACGCGTACGCGGGCGAGTACGGCGAGCGGCCGAACTCGGTGAGCTGCATCTGCGTGCCCTCTTCGTGCGCCACCTGCGCGATGCCGAAGTCCAGCACGCGCACCATGGGTTCGTCGGGCTCATCGCCCTGCTCCAGGAAGATGTTGCCCGGCTTGATGTCGCGGTGCACCATGCCCGCGCGGTGCCCGGCGGCCAGCCCCCGCGCCGCCTCGCGTAAGATGCAGAGGCCGGTCTTTCGCGCGGGCGGGCCGGTGCGGGCCAGGCGCGCCGCCAGGTCCTCGCCCTGCAGCAGCTCCATGACGATGTAGTCCAGCGACACGTCGGGGTCGGTGCCGTAGTCGAACACGGCCACGACGTTCGGATGATGCAGCGCCGCGGCCGCGCGCGCCTCGCGGTGGAAGCGGGCGCGCAGCTTGGCCTCCTCGGCCGCGTTGGCGGTGGGCGCGGCGATCACCTTCACGGCCACGGCGCGGCCCAGCCGTTCGTCGGCGGCGCGGTACACCGCGCCCATACCGCCCCGGCCGATCACCTTCTCCACGCGGTAGCGCCCGCCCAGCGTGCGCCCCGTCAGCAGCGCCTCCAGTCCGTACATCTACTTCCGCGGGTGTGGCGTGAGCGTGGCGGCCCTGACTCCGGCCGCCGGGACAGGTGACCCGTACGTCGTTGCGCCGCCGCGTGTTTCGCTGCCTCCCACCTCGTTCGTCACCAGATCACCCGCACCCCCGCCGCCGCCTCGATCTCGGGATCGCGGGAGATGAGCGGCAGCTCCATGTGCGCCGCGGTCGCCGCGATCAGCCGGTCACCGCGCTCGGGAATCGCGTACAGCTCCTCGGCCTTGCGGATCACGTCCCAGGTCAGGTCCGCCACGATGAAGTTCTGCGTGGCGAGAAGACCGCGCACCCACGCCGCGAAACCCGATCCCAGGCGCATCTTCCCCGCCCGCATCGCCTCGCTCACCTCTGCCAGGGAGAGCGTGGGGACGAAGATGACGGCCCTCCCCTCGTCCGCATCGGCGAACATCTTCCGCGCCGCGCTGCCCAGCTTCTGCTGCCGCCCCTGCGCGTACCAGAGCAGCGCGTGCGTGTCCGCCACGGCCATGGTGGGCATGCGCTACAGGTCCGCCAGCTTCGCACGAGCGAGCTCGGCCTGCTTCCGCCGGTTCTCCTCGAACCAGGCGTCGAACTCGTCCTCGGGAACGGCCAGCTCCAGGCTGCCCAGCAGCTTGAACGGCTTGGACTTCCGCTTGTACTCCACTTCGATGCTCTCCAGGTACTTGAGCCGGCCCTCGTCCACCAGCACCGCCCGGTCCTTCCGGCTCCGGTGCTCGATGACGACGGCCGAGTCGGGGTGATCGGTGACGTAATCGACGAGGTCGAAGAACTTGGCCCTCGCCTCGGACACGGTGACCCGCTTCCACATGCCAGCCTCTCAGGTTCATGCCCCGCCCACCCGCACGCAAGGGTGAGCGCCCCGCCGCACCTCGAGCATGACGGCGCCGGAACGATACCGCACGCTTGAAGTGTACCACTCACTTGTACAATCTACAGCTGGCAGCGAGGAGTGGCAACCGCCGCGAACGCGCGGAGGGCCGCATCGCAACCTGCTGCGACGCGGCCCTCCGCGACTCCACTGATCCGGCTCGGCCGAGCGTTACCGGCCGCTGCCGCCACGCCCGCCGCCGGACGAGCCGCCACGGCCGCCACCCTGGCCGCCGGAGCCGCCCGGACGCCCGCCGCCGCTGCCGCCGCCCGGGCCGCGCGAGCCGCCCGGACGCGAGGGGCCGCCGCTGCGTGCGCCACCGGAGGACGAGCCGCCTTCCGAGCGGGGACGCGAGCCGCCGGACGGGGCCGGACGACCGCCGCCGGAGCGTGCGCCGCCGCCGGCCGCCTCGTTCGCAGCCTTGCGCTCGGCCTTGGCCTTGGCGCGGGCGCGCTCCTCGGACTTGCGCGCGCGGATCTCGGCGATGCGCTCGGCGAGGGGGACCTCGAAGCGGTCCTGCGGCTTGGCCTTGTAGTCGAAGCCCTCCAGCGTCACGCGCGGCAGCGGCTTGCCCACCGCCCGCTCGATCGCGCGAAGGTCCGGCTCCTCCTCGGGCGAGACGAAGGTGAAGGCGTCGCCCGTGGCCTCGGCGCGCGCGGTGCGGCCCACGCGGTGGATGTAGTCTTCCGGCACGTGCGGCACGTCGAAGTTGACCACGTGGTCCAGCGCCTCCACGTCGATGCCGCGGGCCACGATGTCGGTGGCCACCAGCGCGCGGAAGCGGCCGTCCTTGAAGCCGGCCAGGGCGTCGGTGCGCTGCGCCTGGCTGCGGTTGCCGTGGATCTTGGCGTTGGGGATGCCGTGCTTGTCCAGGAAGTCCGCCAGGCGGTTGGCCCGGTGCTTGGTGCGCGTGAAGACGATCACGTTGCCGATCTCGTCGCGCTTCATCAGCTCCAGGAACAGGTACGACTTGAGCTCCTGCGACACCGGGTAGATGGCCTGCGTGATCCCCACCGCCGGAGCCTGCTTGCGCTCCATGTTGATGGTCTCGGGCTCGTGCAGCATCTCCTGCGTGAGCTTCAGGATGGGCGCGGGCATGGTGGCGCTGAAGAACAGCGTCTGGCGCTTGGCCGGCAGGTGCCGCAGCACGCGGCGGATGTCGGGCAGGAAGCCCATGTCCAGCATGCGGTCGGCCTCGTCGAGCACCAGGACCTCCAGGCCGGCCAGCTTGGCGTACGGCTTGGTGAAGTGGTCCAGCAGGCGCCCCGGCGTGGCGATCAGGATGTCCACGCCGCTGCGGAAGGCGTGCTCCTGCGGGCCCATGCCCACACCGCCGAACACCGCCGCGCCGGTCACCGGCGTGTGCACCGCCAGCTGCTCCAGGTGCTCGTGGATCTGCGCCGCCAGCTCGCGCGTGGGGGTCAGGATCAGCGCGCGGGTCACGCCGCGGGGCTTCTCCATCAGCCGGTGGATGATGGGGAGGAGGAACGCCGCCGTCTTGCCGCTGCCCGTCATGGCGCAGGCCAGCACGTCGCGGCCTTCTACGCCCGCGGGGATCGCCTTCTCCTGGATGGGCGTGGGGCGCGTGAAGCCGAGCTCCTTGACGCCCTTGACGATGGAGGGGTGGAGGCCGAATTGGGTGAAAGCCATCTGTATGCCTTGTCCTGTTGCCGTGCGGCGCGCGGGGTGGCTGCGCGCGGCACCTTGAGTATTCGCGGAAAGAAAAACATGGCTCACTCGTCCGCGAGTGGGCCATGCAACGTCGGGCACTCCGTCGTCTCGAGCGGGGCGGACCGCCACCGGGCCGCCGTTCGGGATCGCGCCGGATGTGACGCCGATCGATCCTGTTCCGCACCTTCAAGCTATACCATCGGGCATGACCCGACAAGGCGCGGACCTTTGCTGCACCCATCGCGGACGGAAAACCGGCTCCGAACGCATCTCCCGCATCCGCCGGAAAAGCAGGCCGTCCGCAGGCGAAGCTCCGCCGCCGGGCCGAACGGCACACGCGATGCGCATCCCCCGTGGAAACCCTCTCGGAGAGCCCTGCGAATGAGCCTTGTCGAGCTGATGATGTGGATCTCGGCGGTGGGAACGGTATGCTGGGTGCCGTGCTTCTACTGGATGCACCGCATCTCCGACCGCCAGGACCGGCTCCTTCGCGAGCTCCGGGAACAGGGGCGCCGCATCGAGGTGCTGTCCCGCGCCGAGCACGACCTCATCAAGGAAGTGCACCCGCAGGTGGGGGAGATCAAGGAGAGCCTCGCCACCGCCATCGAGGAGATGGGCGAGCGCAGGACGTCCTGACGTCTGCCGAACGACGTCTACTCTGTTCAGGACCTGGGGAGGGTGTCGCGTGTCTGGAGGTTACGGGGCTTACGCGGTTCGCCCGCCGCCACCCAGGCGGGTGATGAAGATGTGCTGCTCGGCTATCTCCTGCCCGCGGCTGGTCAGCACACTCTCCCCCGATTGCGGATCGCGGCGTAGGTGCGCGAGGCGGCGGCCGTGCATGGTGCCGATCGTGCGCGGGTCGTAGCCGTAGCGGCTCACCAGCCGGATGAGCTCGCCGCGGCCGATGCGGCCCCCGCGCTCCAGGATCTCCGCGAGAATGGCCGCTATCGGGGAGGCCGGGCGCTCAATAACGCTCCGCGCCTCGGCCGATCGCCTGTAGAATCTCCCCCGTCTCTGGCCCTGCGGCTCCAGCAGCCCCTGGCCTACCAAGGCATCGAGGTGGTACCGCACGGTCCGGAGCGGCATCACGAGTTCCTGGGCCAGCACCGTCGTCGTCGCGCGGCCAAGGCGATCCACGATCTCCACGATGCGGTGCTGCGCCTCGGAGAGCTGCATCATGGACCTCTCCACCTCCAGCTTCGCCGCCAGGTTCTGCTTCTGCGCGTGCAGCGCGCGCAGCAGGAACAGCAGCCACTCTCCGAAGGCGGCCGGCTCGGTCCGCATGGCGGTCTGCGATTCGCGCAGGGCCGCGTAGTACGCCGCCTTGTTCTCCTCCACCACGCGCTCCAGCGACGAGTACGGCACGTAGTCGTAGCCGCTCTGCAGGAGCAACAGCGTGGTGAGACCTCGGGACAGCCGCCCGTTTCCGTCCTTGAACGGGTGGATGGCCAGGAACTCCACGATGAACCGCGCAATGGCGACCAGCGGGTGGATGTCTCCGGAAATGAGCGCCTGCCTCGTGAGTGCCACCTGCTCCGCCATCAAGCGGGGGGTATCGAAAGGAGAGGCGGTGAGGAAGATCACCTCCACTCGCCCATCAGGGTGCCGGGCCTCGACGTGGTTGTCCTGCTTCTTGTACTCGCCCCGATGGCGCTGGTCCTTCTCCGAGTGCCCCAGCAGGATCTTGTGTAGCTGCTTGATGTGGTTCTCATCGAACGGGATGTTGCCGTAGCTGTCGAAGATCGCCTGCAGCAGGTCGCCGTAGCCGCGGACCTCGGACTCGTCGCGCGCGCGGAACGACTCCACGCTCACGCCCTGAAGCACCCGCGCGACCTCCGCGTCGCTCAGCTCCGCTCCCTCGATTCGAGTGGAGCTCCCCGCCGACTCGATGGTCGTGACCTGCCGGAGGTGCGCCAGCTTTTCGGCACGGATCTCCTGCAGCTTGCGCCAATGCCCCTTGAAGACGTCGATCTCGCCAAGGAGTCGCATGGCCTCGGTGAGCTGCGGTCCCGAGAGGATGGGTGAGAACCGATTCATGGTTGCCGTTAACTGCCGATAACTGCCGATAACTTCGTTGCCGTTAATGTTGCCGTTAATTGCCGTCAACGCCAGGCCTGCGGATCACACCCCGTCGCGCAGCACCCGAGAAGGAGGCGATCTAGCGCCTTCCAGCGCAGCCTCCAGCCTGCGCCCCAACGTGAGAAGCTCGTCGTGGCGCGCCTCCCTCAGGGGTGGGCTCCTTGAAGACGAAGCTGATGGTGCCGCCTACCTCCAGGTGGGCGCAACTCACCCGGGAGCCAGCGGAAAGGACGCCGTGCGGCAGGGTTTCGTCGTCGTCGAAAGGAATGAGCATTGATGGCGTCTGCCGAACGGACGACGGCGGCGCATCGTCCTCGCGCCGCCGTCTACACACTCTCCATCCGACCCACTCCCGCATCACCGCCCGGAGCCCGACCTCCTGCCTTGGATCATCCCGTCCGCCTCGCGCCCCGTGTCCGCCTGCGCGTCCGGGACGGGTGAGGCGGCGAGGCGGTCCTCCAAGCGGCGGGCCGGGGCGTCGGTGTCGGGCGCGGCGGCGTGGACCCGCCGGTCGGCACCGGGTGCGGAGAACCGGGTCTCCTCGCGCTCCTTGTGCTCGCGCAGGCGCTGGAACTCGCCCTGGAGCGCGGCGAGCTGCTCGTCGTTCAGGTCCTCGAGGTCCACCATGCTGGTGCGCGCCTCGGCCACCGCGCGCAGCAGCTCGTCGAGCTTCAGGTGCAGCGCGGTGGAATCGCGGTTCTGCGTGTTCTGGATGAGGAAGACCATCAGGAAGGTGACGATGGTCGTGCCGGTGTTGATGATGAGCTGCCACGTGTCGGAGTAGTGGAACACCGGCCCCGTGACCGCCCACACGCCGATCACGGTGACCGCACCCACGAACGCCCACGGCGAGCCCATGGCGCCCGAGACGCCGTGCGAGAGCCTTCGGAAAGTGTCGTTCATCCCCGTTCTCCGGGTGCGGTGCGCCGTGCCGGAATTACTCGGCCGCGTAACAGAAGGGCTTGTTTCTGCGCCCCCTGCTACGCGGCCATGCACGGACCGGACCGAAGCTCCGGAAAGCCCCCTCCCGCGGACGTTCACTCGATGTAGACCTCGTCCACGTAGCACCACATCCAGTCCTCTCCCGGTTGGAAGGACTGGACGATGGGGTGCTTCTCGGCCGCGGCGTGCTTGCTCGCGTGGCGATTGGGCGACGAGTCGCAGCAGCCCACGTGACCGCAGGTCATGCACAGGCGCAGGTGCACCCATTGCCCGCCGGTCCTGAGGCGTTCTTCGCAGCCCTCCGCGCTGGGCGTGACGTCGCGGATGCTGTCCAGATGTGTGCACTCGGCTGCCATGCGTCCTCCTCTGTGGTGTTATCCGCCGGCGCAGGTCGAGCGGGCAGACGGTCATACGTGCATGGGTTGAGGGTGCGAGGGTCAGGGGCCGTGCGCAAGGGCGCGCGGGAGATGCGAAGCGGGGCGGGCCCTCGTCTGGAGCCCGCCCCGCGTGCGGTGCAGATGTTGGATGCGTGTGACGCCTGGGCGGGAAGCCGCGGCTGCGACTGCACGAAGGCCACGTGCGTGGCCTGCCGCTCGAGCGTTTTCGCATTGGACGAATCGTGCGCCTCTTCGACGCGGTTCGATCAGGATGCTGGATCGGACGGGCGGCTGATGGCGCGAAGGCGCTCCAGGGCGTCCAGGTCGTCGCGCCAGACGGTCTTGAGGATGGGGTGCCGCTCCATGTAGGTGCGGATGCCACCCAGAAGCGCGTCCAGGTCGATGCCCTCGAAATCCTCGACGAATGCGCCGGTGCCCGCGGGGGAAGACGGCGGGTGCGTCGCGGGCTCTGCAGAGCCGGTGACGGCGAGGGCGTCGCCCAGCCACTCCACGCGGTCGGGATACTGGATGCCGATGCGCTTGCCGTCGGTGGCGTAGGAGACGGCGCCTTCCCAGGGCATCACGTCGCGAACCTCGCGCCCGTGCTCGTCCAGGCGGGGAAGGTAGAAGGTGTCGTTCAGGCGGACGGCGCGTGGGCTCACGGGTCGCGTGGTGGCAGGCGTGGGTCGGCGGGTCGGCGGGCCTGGAAGCGCCGCCTGGAACGGGCGGCGCGGGCGGGGGTCAGGCGACGGACACGTGCACGCTCTCGGCGTGCGCGCCGGCCGCGTCGAAGGCGTCCGGGTGGATGCGCGAGAGCTGGTCGCGCACCTGCACGAAGCGCTGGGCCTGGGCCACCAGCCCGCGGCGCTCCAAGAAGGTGTTGAGGTGCTGCAGCACGCCGCGCAGCATGCCCAGCTGCGCCTCGGCACGGCGGAGGCGGCGGATCTCGCGCACCATGCGCAGCGCGGCCTCGGGGGTCATGACGGCGGCGTACGCGTGGTACGCCTCGTCCGCGTCACCGGCTTCGCGCTCCCACGGATTGGCGGTGGCGTCGCACGCCAGCGTCTCGATCTCCAGGAGCTCGTGGTCGGTGGGGGCGGTCTGCATGGGCATGTGCGGAGTCGGGTTGTGCGGCCCCGCGCGCGTGCCGCGGCCGGGAGGCGCGGGGCGTGGGGAACGGAGGTGATGGCAGGAGCGGCGAAGGAGGCCGCGAGGCGCGGTGCGGCGGCGCCTGCCGGAGACGGAGACGGCGCGAGACGGGGTCTCGCGCCGCGGCGGAAAGTGCCTTCCGGCTCATTCCGCGCCTCAATAGATGGCGCGCTACCGCAAATGCCGCAAGACTTTCGGCTCGCCTTCGCCCCGCCCGGCGCCCCGATGCGGCGCGAAGGTGCAGAAGGCGCGCATTCGGCGATGACCGGGATCGGTGATGATGGGCAACGTGGCGTGAAATCCCGCTCATGAAAAGACATTGCGGCGGGAGACTGCCGGGCGTGGCGCGTAGGGGGAGCGCCGCCGTTTCCGGCAGGCTCACGCCGGGGCGGGGAGACCCCGGACGGAGGCGGGCCAGGCAGTATCGGCCCGCCGGAGGAGGAGGCTCCCCGACCCCGCGCAGGAGACGGGCGGCAGGCCGTATCGCCGCCCGGCTCCGGAGCGGCCCGCATGCGACAGCGCTTCCATCTAGCCACCCAACGTCCCCCGACGGGCGTCTACCTCAGCTTCGGGACGATGCGGGTCTCGCCGTGGCGGAGGATGGCGAGGCGCTCGGCCGGGAGGCCGGCGGCGGCCCAGGCGGCGCGGGTGCGCACGGGCGGCTCCAGCGGGTCCTCGTCGGTGAGGCGGAAGGTGCCCCAGTGCATGGGGATGAAGTCGCCGCGGCCGCCTAGGTCGGCGTACACCTGCGCCGCCTCTTCGGGGTTCATGTGCGAGGTGCGCATGAACCACCGCGGCTCGTACGCGCCCACGGGCACGAGCACGGCGTCGAACGGGCCCAGGCGCGCGACGTCGCGGAAGCCGGGCCAGTAGCCGCTGTCGCCCGCGAAGTACAGGCGCCGCCCGCTCGGCGCGAGGATGGCGAACGAGGCCCATAGCCGGTTGTTCAGCTCGCCCATCGTGCGCCGCGTCCAGTGCTGCGCGGGCAGGCAGACGATGCGCGTGGACCCGGCTTCTCCGCCGATCGCCGTCTCGCCGCCCCAGTCCAGCTCCGCGGGCACGATGCCGATGCGCGAGAACCACTCGCGGTAGCCCAGCGGCGTGATCCACCGCAGCCCCGCGCCGAAGCGGCTGTGCAGCCGCCGCACCGTGGGCTCGTCGAGGTGGTCGTAGTGGTCGTGCGAGAGCAGCACGGCGTCGATGGGCGGCAGGTCTTCCCACGCGATCGCAGCAGGGACGAAGCGCGCGGGCCCCAGCCACTGGAACGGCGACGCGCGCTTGCTCCACACGGGATCGGTGAGGAGGTTCAGCCCGCCGATCTGGATGAGGAAGGTGGAGTGGCCCACCCATGTGATGCGCACCTCGTCTGCCGCGGCGCGCGGACGGGCGACGTCGCCGGGCACCGAAGGCAGGGCGCCGGGAGGGGGATTCGGCGCGCGTGCGCCCTTCATCCGCTCCCACTGCCAGCGCAGGAGCATGGAGAAGCCTTTGTGCTGCTCGTCGTCGCTCAGCCACGGGTTGCGGAACTTGCCGTCCGCCGTGTGGTGCGCGGGCCGCGGGCCATCCTCGCCTCCATCGTCTCCGGCCCCCGCCGAACGTCCGTCATCCGCCAAACAGCCTCCCAATCCAGAGAATCGATCCACCGCCCGTTGCAGGAGGCAAGCGGCGGACCGGGCGGCGCGCGACGTTCAGTTTGAGGGAGACGCACTAGAATAGCCGCTCATCCCACGGCACGAGGAACGGGTCGGAGATGTCAAGGCGGGCGATGCCTGGATGGACGGGGTTCAAAAGCACGTTTCGCCCGACAGGCCGGGAAGGTACTGCGGGAACGACGAGCGCGACCGATCGTGCTTCGCGGAGCCAGCGGTCACCAAAAGAGAGGGCCTCCGGGGAGCTCGGTGCCTCCCAGCCCGGTAACTGCGCGGGATCCAACACCTCTACGAATTCGTCGGGTACGTCCAGACGAATGGCATGATGCGGCCCAGCAAGCGTCCTCGGCCGCAGAGTGTGTGCAAGTATTTCGAGAATCGCTCCCGCGAACGAATCGGCTGCGTAGATCATAGGCCGTCCGGCGGAGTTCCAGCGCGCCCCCACGAGCATCGCGCCCGTGCCGTCGAACGGCGGATGCCGGGTCTTGCAGATTCTCCAGGCGTGCACGGTCAGACCGGGAGCGAATACTCGATCCTCATCAGTACCTCTTCGACCTCGCGCGTACCGAGGTCGCTCCGCGCGAGATCGATCGGTCGCTCGTCCCCGAGTTGCGGCTGCGGACTCGTCAGGAACTCGTGTGCCAGATCGGCGCTCTCCCATACCTGCTCGGCGAGTGCGGTCATCCGGGCGAGCCGTTCGAGGCGTTCGCTCTCCTCCGCGCTGAGCCGAAGTCTGCGGCGAAGAGTCGTTTTGGGCACGATCGAGTGGCGAAGCTCCGCCGCACCTGGTCCTGTGCCGATCACGTATGACACAACTTGGTCGAGCGCTGTTACCGGGAGCCCCCCCTCAACCGCGCGCCGCAAATCAGCGACAGTGACAATGCGCTTCCCGAAGGTGCGATTTCCACCCAGAATTCGGGCTACGTTCTGTGCAGTGACAGTCATCTCGCCTCCTTGGGTGATTCAGGTGGATACAAAATTACGTCCAGCTGGACCGCCGGACAAGGGAACCGGTTCTCATCATGCCGGCACATCAATCCGCCGAAGACTAGTCCTTTCGCATGCGGACGGGGCTGCTTGGGCGGGCGCGGGCGGTTCTGCTCGTCGATCATGCGGCGGACGCGGGCGGGGGCGTCGGCGACCGAGATCGGGGATGAGGGTGGCTTCGCGGAGGGCATTTCGGCGCGCATGGCCTTCGTCTTCAGGCGCGCGGAGGGGCAGCTTGTCGCCGATCTCCATCCCGCGCCTTCCACCACGAGAAACACAAAGCCGAGCAAAAGCCGAAATCTGATCTTTGCTCATAGTCCGGATCAACCGCCGTGGAACGCCTGCACCTGCGTAAAGCACGAGGGCGGCGGAGCAAGCAAGCTCGCCCGCCGTTCATCTCCCGTGTCCCGCCGCCGGACAGCGAGAGGGCGTTGTTTCCCGCTCCGCCCGGTTGCGTTGCGCGGGAGGATTTCAGTGCGACGAGCCCGCGACCTCCCGCTGATAGGCGGCGAGGACGTGGGCGCGGGTGACGGTGCCGAGGAGGCGGCCGGTGTCGGCTTCGACCACGGGGAGCGAGCCGGTGCCGCGGACGCCCATGCGGCGCACGGCTTCCAGCAGCGTGTCGCCGGGCGCGACGGTCTCGGCCGGGAGGGCGACGTCGGCGGCGACGAGCAGGGCGGTCAGGTCACGTGGCGCGCGGGCCAGGCGCGCCAGCTCCGCCAGGCCGACCACGCCCACCAGGCAGCCGTCGCCGTCCACCACGGCCAACTCGGTCGCGGCGTTGCCCAGATGGTCCAGCAGGTGGTCGACCGACGCCGTCTCCGGCACCGACGGGGCGCCGGGGTCGAGCACGTCGCGGACATGCAGGCCGGCCAGGACATCGCGGTCCACGCCGTGCTCCAGGTGCTCGCCGCGCCGGCGCAGCCAGCCGCTGTACAGCGAGTCCGGCTCCAGCCGCTTCGCCACGCCCTGCGCGATGACCACCGCGAGCATCAGCGGGACCACGATGGCGTAGTCGTTCGTCATCTCGAAGACGATGAGGATGGCGGTGATGGGTGCTTGCGTGGCGGCCGCTGGCGGGCGTCGCGGCACGACGGCGAGCGTGGAGCGTACCCGGTGGTGGCGTGGACCCTGGGCGAGCTGCCCGCCATCGCCGGGGCGCTGTACCTCTTCCGCACCGGCGACCCATCGCGCTACCTGGCCGGCGTGCTGCTCCTGCTGCTCGCCTTCTACCTCGTCCGCGAGAAGGGCGACGCAGGGTAAGGCTCCGGCCCGCCCGTCCGCCGTCACCCGCCCTGCCACGGCGCGGATGCGGCGAGGCGTTCGCGCAGCCCTCTATCGTCCAGCGCGGCCAGCTCGTCTTCCGCCTGCCGCCTCGTCTCCACGGCGACGGGGGCGACGCGGTTCTCCCCCGCGTGGCGCGGCGAGAAGAGCAGGACGAGGTTTCCCCACGACTCGCGCCCCACCATCACGTCCCACTCCCGCCCGTCCCCGTCCAAGAAGCTCCGCATCTTCCTCCCGTAGCTGCTCTCCCGCCCGGCAGCATCCGCCGGATGCGCGGCGCGCGGCATTCGCCCGATGCCTTCGACAATCGGAATCCCGCGCTCTGCCCATCTACTCCCGGGACGAGTCGTACCGCCGCTCGCGAGACATCGTCCATACGGCTTGCGCCGGGCCTTCTCCGGTGACCCGGCAGATCGTCGCGCCTCGTTCCCGAAGCACCGCCCGGAACCGGGCGATGGTCCGGTTTCCCCAAACTCCCCACGCCTCCCCTGGCATCTCGTCCGTCGCGATCTCGGGAGCGCGCCACCGGAGCGAGCCGCCGAAGAGCGCGCCGAATTCATGGAGAGCGATGAGCGGCTCGACACTCGCGCGGCTCGCCTTGGCGACGAGCGACGGGGTGCGTGTCGCGCCATTCAGAGAAGCGCGGAACTCATGGACGATCACGACCGGGCCGCCGAGAGCCAGGCTCATCCCGGCACGTCGCGGGCGACGTCGAAGGCGGTGAAGGCGCGGGCGACGAGCCAGGTGAGCGGCACGCACAGCAGCGTGACCACCACGGCCGCGGTGGCGACGCCCACCGTCCACGATTCGTCCGTGAGCCACATCGCGGCGAACGCGGCGGCGCCCGCGGCCAGGGCGAAGATGGTGAGGGTGAGCACCTTGAGCATCATCACCAGCATGGCCTTGCCCATGAACTGCACGTCCTGCTGGCCGCGCACGGGAATGCGGTAGGGTAGCAGCAGGAAGATGAGGTTGTCCACCGCCACCGACGTCCACGACACGGGCACCAGCACCGCCAGCACCCCCAGGTACGTGCGCATGGGCACCGAGCCCGTGCCGAAGGTGATCAGCGAGGCGATGAGCACCTGCAGCACCACGAAGGCGAGCACGACCGGCAGGATCTCGCCCACGGCCACGCCGAGCGGCGCCAGCGGCAGCGAGCGCAGGAAGGCCATACGGTCCACGTCGCGCCGGAAGTCGAACGGCAGGTTGGCCGTGGCGAGCAGCGGGAAGAAGAGGCAGAAGCCCAGGGAGATGCGCGCCATCTCCGGCGGAACCGACCCGCGGTCGCCCATCGCCAGGGGGATGCCGACGGTGATGCCCACGAAGATGGCGGCCACCACGCAGACGCCGACCAGGCTCCGCGGGCTGCGCCACAGCTCCAGCAGCTGCCGCCGCGCCAGCGCGCCGCCCGCGCCCAGGAAGCGAAGCTCGGGCACCGCCACGCGCCGCGTCTTCGTGCGCGGCGCCGTTCCCTCCCACTCGCCGCTCCCGCCCCCGCCCACCCGGCGGCGGCGCGCCTCGATGCGCCGGCCCACCGCCAGGGAGCGCTCCGTCCACGCGACGTCCAGCATCATCATCAGCCCGATCTCGGCCGCGATGACGGCGAGCGACGCGGCGGACCAGAGCGCCAGGTGCGCATCGTCCGCCGCCGCGAAGGTCTCGGCGAACGGGCGCGCGGGCAGGCTCGCCGCCCACAGCGCGGGCGAGCGGGCGATGGCGCGCGCGATCTCTCCCGCGCCTGCGCCCGGCGGCAGGCCCCGCGCGACCGCGACCCCGCCGAGCACGGCCGCCACGGCGAGCGCGGCCAGCAGCCCGCGCCGCGCCACCCGCGGCAGCCACGCCTCCGCCGCGACCGAGGCGACGGCGATGAGCTGCGCGGTCACGTACATGAAGACGAAGATCAGCAGCACGGCGGGCACCGCGTTCACCGGCCGCGGCACGTACGCCAGCATGAACACGCTGGACCAGAGCGCGGACAGCACCTGCATCCCCAGGCGCGACAGCACGTTGTACAGCAGCAGCGCGCGCCGGCCCAGCGGCGCGGGGAAGAGGAAGTCCACCTCCTGCGGCGTGAAGTACAGCCCGCGCCCGGCGGAGAGGCTGACCAGCGTGAGCGCCAGGATCGCCGCGGGCCCGTACAGCCGCACGCCCGCCGGGTCGAAAGCGCTGCGGGGGAAGCTCTCCGGGTGCAGCAGGCGCAGGATGGCCGAGCTGCCCACCAGCGCCAGGCACAGCAGCATGGCACCCGTGCTCAGCGCGCCCTTCACCGTGCGCAGGCGCCGCCCCAGGAAGCGCACCCGCCCTACCGCGCTGCGGCGGAGCAGGAAGGCCAGGCCGCCGCCGCTCACGGCGCGGGAGCGGTGGCGCGGGTGGCGTCGCCCTCCACCACCTGGAAGAAGATCTCCTCCAGCGACGTCTCCTCGCCCGGCGCCGAGAAGCGCTCGCGCAGCTCCGCCGCGGGGCCGCAGAAGAGCAGCTTGCCCGCGCGGAGGATGAGGAAGTGCGTGCAAAGCCCCTCGATCTGCCCCAGCAGGTGCGACGACAGCACCACCGCCGCCCCGCCTTCGGCCCGCCGCCGCAGCGCCGTGTACAGCGTGCGGATGCCGCGCGGGTCAAGGCCCGTGAGCGGCTCGTCCAGGAAGAGCGCGCCGGGCTCGTGCAGGAGCGCGCACGCCACCGCCACCTTCTGCCGCATGCCGCGCGACAGCTCGTCTGCCAGGCTGGCCTTTCGGTCCAGAAGCTCCAGCTCGGCCAGCAGCGCGTCGGCGCGGGGCTTCCAGGCGTCCACGCCGTACACGCGGGCGGTGAACTCCAGGTGCTCCCAAACGGTGAGGTGGTTGAACAGGTGCGGCTCGTCCGGCACGATGGCCAGGCGC
>DASRQW010000053.1 GCA_035696245.1 Longimicrobiaceae bacterium
ACAGCCGCACATCGTTCCCGATCGGCTGGCGGTCATCCGGCGAGTGGCGAGCGGGCGATCAACCGACGATGGAGCGCTGTTCATCTACCGGCAGCTTTCATCGGTGGATCGAGCAAACCTGCATCTTCCGGCTGGGCGGGATCGTCTCGGATGCACGGCGTCCCGCTTGGTGCGGAGGCCGGACGGGAGAGGGCGGCAGTTCGACGATCAACCGAATGGGGCCCTTGACTTTCCGGTTCACCGGGGCCAGCGTTCAGGCATGAACGAAACCGCTTCTCCCTGCGGCTCCGCGTCGCGGACCGTGCTGATGTCGCTGCTGCACGCGGGCAGCGTGGTCGAGGACCGGCTGGAGCGCAGCCTGGAGCCGTGGGGCCTGTCCATGGCGAAGATGGGCGCGCTGCACCACCTGTCCGCCGCCGGACAGCCCATTGCGCTGGGCCAGCTCGCCGACCGGCTGAGCTGCGTGAAGTCCAACGTCACCCAGTTGGTGGACCGGCTGGAGGCCGACGGGCTGGCGCGGCGCCTGCCCGACCCGGCGGACCGCCGAAGCATCCTGGCGACCATCACCGACGAGGGCCGCCGCCGCTTCGCCGCCGCCGCCGAGGCACAGGCCGTGGTCGAGGCGGAGATCCTGGCATCGCTGCCGGAAGATGACCTCGCCAAGCTGGGCGAGCTGCTGGGGAGGCTCACTGGCGCCCACCCTTGACGGGCGCCTTCAGGTAGTTTGGTTCATAGATGCACTTTCGTGGGATGAACGGCTGCCATCGAAGGCGGGCGGAGAGCGCGGTAGGCGGAGAAACGTCAACGGGAGGGGATGCGATGCGGGTGTTCATGACGGGGGCGAGCGGCTACATCGGCGGTGTGGTGGCGGAGCGGCTGCGTGCGGCGGGGCACGAGGTGCGGGGCTTGGCGCGGAACGACGACGCGGCCGGCCGGCTGCGCACGATGGGAATCGAGCCGGTGAGAGGCACGCTGCTGGACCGTGACGTGATCGCCCAGGAGGTGCGCGAGGCGGACGCGTTCATCCACACTGCAATGGACATGACGCGCCGCGTGGTGGAAGCGGACCTCACCACCATCGAGGCCGCGCTGGAAGGCATCGGGGGGAGCGGCAAGCGGTTCATCTACACGAGCGGCACGGCCGTGGTGGGCGACACGGGCGACGGGGTGTCGGACGAGGAGACGCCCATCGACCCGGCTTCGATCGTGGCGTGGCGCGGGGACCACGAGAAGCGGGTGACGGGCGGCGGCGGCATCCTGATCCGCCCGGCGCTGGTGTACGGGCGCGGCGGAAGCGGCATAGTGACCATGCAGATCGCCGAGGCGCGGCGCGACGGCGTGGTGCACTACGTGGGCAATGGCAGCCAGCGCTGGTCCGGCGTGCACGTGGACGACCTCGCCGACCTGTACCTGCTGGCGCTGGAGAATGCGCGGCCGGGCAGCCTCTACGTGGCCGCCGCGGGGGAGCCGGTTTCCATGCTCGACATCGCGGAGGCGGCGAGCCGCGCGGGCGGGGCAGGCGGGCGTACGGCGCCGCTCACGCGGGACGAGGCGCAGAAGGCGCTGGGGTGGATGGCGGGCCTGGTCTCCGTCAGCTCCGCCGCGTCCGGCGAGCGGGCGCGGCGCGAGCTGGGCTGGAGCCCGCATCGGCCGGCGCTGCTGGAGGAGCTGGCGCACGGCTCGTACGTTGCCGTGGCGGCCTGAGGCTGGACGAATGCCGCGCGGCACCCGGTCCGGCGGCCGAGAACTCGAACACGGAGCACGACCATGGAAAGCACCGTCGCGGGACCGCGGGTGACCGACGAGGCTGGTGCGGGCAAGGTGCGCAACGTGGTGCTCTGGGTGCTCCAGATCCCCGCGGCGGCCATGATCGGGATGGCGGGCGCGATGAAGCTGTCCGGACAGCCGCAGATGGTCGCCATGTTCGGCACGCTGGGGCTGGGGCAGTGGTTCCGGTACGTCACCGGCGGGCTGGAGGTGCTCGGCGCCGTCATGCTGCTGGTGCCGCGCCTGGCCGGCGCAGGCGCGCTGCTTCTCTGCTGCGTGATGGTGGGCGCCATCGCCACGCACCTCTTCGTGATCGGCGGCAACCCCGCGATCCCCATCGTGCTGCTGCTTGTGCTCGCGGTGATCGCCTGGTTCCGCCGCGACCGCACGCTCCGCCTGCTCGGGCGGTAGAGGCGCGGCCCTGCCGATCTCGGCGGTAGGCGGTCGATGGATGTCGGATGCGGGTGGGATGGATGGGTCGATGGGCCGCACGGGTGGAAGCCTGTGCGGCCCATCGTGCATCCACGTGGATGCACGATGTTTGATCGAGGCGCGGGAGCACGGGTGGGAACCGCGTGGGTATCAGGGGATGCGAGGCGGTCCATCTCCCCGAGACGCGAGCGGTGCATGCAGTTCAACTTCGAATATGACGACGAGGTCTACGAGCAGCCGGACCTGGACGAGGACTTTCCGCTGGGCGACGGGACGGCGGACACGGAGGCGACGGTAGATTGCCCGTACTGCGGCGAGGCCAACCACGTGGCGCTGGACCCCGGCAGCGGCACGCGCCAGACCTACGTGGAGGACTGCCAGGTCTGCTGCCAGCCTTGGCTCGTCACCGTCTCCTACGCGGAGGACGGCACGGCGGACGTCCACGTAGAGACGAACGGCTGAGCTTCATCTACCGAAGCCCAGCCGTTCGTTGCGATCCACCGCTGCCCATCCGCACGGTGTCTCCGGATCGTATTCTACCGCATCGGCCGCGATCTCTGGGTGGAGACCAGCGGCCGATCGTCATCTCGCTCAGGCACCTACATCGGCCATCTCGCCCGTACATCCATACAGAGGTCAGGGGGCCGCCCAAAGCGTAGCTCGAAGACTTGATCGGCCGCGTATCCCCTGCAGCCGATTGTTAGGGCGCATCTCGCTCGTGTCAAGCGGCTCCGCCAAGGTCGTCAATAGCAGGGCGGAGCCGCGTTGCGAGTGTTTCGATTCCGTTCTCACTACGAAGCCCCACGGGAGGTGGCCACGCATGTGGTATGCTGTTGATGGGCCAGACAGGCACCAACACGTTAGCCCATGGACCGTCGGACGTATCGTATGTTAGGTGCGTAGTCTCTGGATTGTCCGAGGGAGGTCTCAAGGTCAGAACTTGGACTGCCAAGGCACCGAACGCCATAGTTGTAAGCCGTGCTCGTACCCCGAGGCCGCTGTCATCACTCCAGAGATCATTCGCCACACTGAATAAGTTCGGCTGGTCAATGCACTTGGCAACCCAAACCTCTGTGAGTGGCGGGATGGCTCTCGTCAGCCGCATGTGTTCGCGTTCGGAGTCCGTGTAGAACCACGGCCGAGCGGGATAAACTGCCTCCAGAACCATTGCTGTCTTGACCGCCCATACTGCGAGGATCGCTTGAATGGTGGAATCGAGCGCTTCAAGCATGTCGTCGAGAAGGGATGTGGCTATCGGTTTTGTCTCCCCTTCGAGTCTGCTCATCCACCCATTGTTGCAGTTGGCGCACAGATGCTTCACGATCAATTCCGGCTTCACGGTCGGCCACTCACCCAATCGGTCACCACCGCGCTCCGCAACCATGCGACCCATTTCCCCGGCGGGAAACCGGGAGGTTAGCCACATGGGCCAAGCATGCTCCTTCGTCTTTCCAGGGTTTGAGCAGAACATGCATTTCCGCATGGGGACCTTCCAAGAGCGAAATGGATCACCTGCGACCTTGCGATGCTTGCCCAGCGGCTTAGTCTAACTACCAGTTCACGCGCCGTTGAGGTGCGGCGCGGCTACTCGATGAGGCCGTTGCGGGTGGCGTGGATGTAGTCGGTGACGGCGGGGGCGTGGCCGGCGGCGCGCAGCTCCATGGCGGCCTGGCCGCGGTGATAGTGGCCGTGCATGGCGACGTGCGTGATCAGGTCGTCCACACGGCTGCTGTGCGCCTGCCCGGCGGAGTTGGTGTACGTGACGGTCGATTCCAGCACGGCGGCGTCCAGCCCGCCCAGGTAGCGCGTCCACGCCCCGGCAAGGTCGCGCCGGTGCGTCTCGCACTCGTCGAGCGTCAGGTCCGGCCACAGGGCAATCCAGCTGGCGCCGCCCTGGCCCAGGCGCGACAGCCAGACCCACTGCGCGGCCAGCACGTGCGCCACCAGCCGCCGTGCCCGCGGCGACGCGTCGCCCGAGGCGCGGAGGGCGGCCAGCGACTCGCCGGTGGCCCACGCGTCGAAGCGGAACATGCGCTGCATCTGGCTCAGGGTGTCCATGCGGGGCGTCTCGTCTGGGGTCCGGTGGTGTGGATGACGGAATAGAAAGCGGAGGGGCGGCCGGCGCAATCGCCGGCCGCCCCTCGCGCCGTTCATCTACCGGAAGCCGTTACTGCCCGGCCGTCCACGTGTTGTTGGAGCGGTCCACGTCGATGAGGCGGTGGTCCGGATCCAGGTCGATCCGCGCGAGGCGCTTGGCGCCGAACGAGTAGGTGCGCTCGTACCGCGCCGTGTTCGTGCTCCACACCTCGGCGGGGTAGTGGATGTCCTGCGTGGTGCCGTCGGTGAAGGTGAAGCGGGCGCGGATGGGCAGCACGCCGCGCGCCCGGTTGCCGTACACCACCGTCACGTCGCCGCCGTTCGCGTTCACCGACTCGACGGCCTGGTCGAAGTGCGGGTTCTCCAGGAAGAACTCGCGCCAGAACCAGTCCAGCCGCCGCCCGCCCACGTCCTCCATGGTCCGGAAGAAGTCCGACGGGGTGGGGTGCTTGAACGCCCAGCGGTTGATGTAGGTGCGGAAGGCGTCGTCGAACGCCTCGGGCCCCAGGATCTCCTGCCGGAGGAGCTGGAGGGCCACGGACGGCTTGGTGTACTGCGACAGCCCCAGGCGCCGCGGGTCCACGCGGTCCGGCCCCACGTCCACCGTCAGGTCGCGCCCCTGGATCTGCGCCGTCTCGACCGTGGCGCGCTCCTCGGCGGCGCGCTTCATCTGGTCGCCCTGCTCGGGGTAGCGGCGCGCCTCGGAGAAGGTGTTGATGAAGGTGTTGAAGCCCTCGTCCTGCCACATGTGCACGCGCTCGTTGCTCCCCACGATCATGGGGAACCAGTCGTGCCCGATCTCGTGCGTGACCACGTCGTACAGGTCGTACTTGTCGTCGCTGTGCGTCTCCATGGCCAGCATGGGATACTCCATGCCGCTGATGGGGCCTTCCACGGCGGAGATCTGCGGCCACGGGTAGCGGAACCAGCGCTCGCTGTACTCCTGGATGGACATGCGCGCCTGGTCGGCGGCGTCGGCCCACAGGTCGGCGGCCTCGGGGCGGTAGTACGCCTGCGCCAGCATGCCCTGCCAGCTGCTCGCGTCCCACTGGTAGTCCGGAGATACGGCCCACGCCACGTCGCGCACGTTGTGCGAGGCGAAGCGCCACGTCATGGTGCCGGTCTTCCGCGGGCGCGCGGCGCCGTTGCGCAGCTCGGCGGCGGTGACGATGCGCACGGGCGTCTCGGACCGCGCGGCCTGCGCCAGGCGCTGCTGCTGCGCGGGCGTGAGCACCTCGGCCGGGTTGGCGAGCGAGCCGGTGGCGGCCACGATGTACCCGGCGGGCACGGTGACCTCCAGGTTGTAGTCGCCGTAGTCCAGGTAGAACTCGCCCTGGCCCAGGTACGGCTCGGTGTTCCAGCCGTGCACGTCGTCGTACACGTTCACGCGCGGGTACCACTGCGCGATCTCGTACAGCGCGCCGTCGCGTCCCATGCGGTCGGCGCCGTGCTCGGGCACGGGGAATCGCCAGGCCACGTCCAGCGTGGCGGTTCCGCCGGGCGCCAGCGGTTCGGCCAGGTCCACCTTGGTCACCGTCTCGTTGGCCCGCGTCTTCACCGGCACCGAGCCGCGCGCCGTGACCTGGTTGAAGTGCTCGAAGGTGTAGCCGCCCTCGAATCCGCGCGCCCCGAAGCGCGAGTTCTGCGGGTACACGTACGAGTTGAGCGAGTTGCTCTTGAAGGCGTTCTGCTCGGTCTGCATCCACAGGTAATGCAGCGTGTCGGGCGAGTTGTTGGTGTAGCGCATGCGCATGCTGCCGTGCACCGCCTTGGCGGCGGTATCGAGCACGGCCTGCAGGTCGTAGCTGGCGCGGTTCTGCCAGTAGCGGGAGCCCGGCGCGCCCGCGCCGGTGCGCACCTGGCCGGCGGCCACGGGCAGCACCAGCGGGGCGAAGATCGAGGTGTCGCCCACCCCCGCGGCCGCGTTGGCGGACTGCGCCGCGGCGGCGCCCTGCGCGCCCGCGAGCAGGAGGCCCGCGGCGGCCGTCGTACGGAAGAGTCTCATCACAGGTCCCAGCGTTGAAGACGGAACCGGCGCCACCCACGCGGGCGCCGCCGGGCACTGCTACCTGATCGCGCCGCACCGGAGCAAGAATCGGCCCCCGCGCGGGGCGCTGCCGCGCGCCTTTCGCGCATGCGTGCGCCGTCCCGCGGCAAGCCGTACGAGCGTTCGATTCGCGGCGCAGGTGCGGCACAGTACCCACCCCGCACGCCGGGCGTTCCCCTTGACGCGTCCTCCGAACTGCGGCGCGTGCATCATGTTACAGACGCTCTACAAAGATAAGGGCGGGAATGGAAAGTGCAGGCGGCGGAAGGCACCGGCACTGCGCGGCCGGATGCCACATCCTGCACCACGCTCGCGGCACCTTCTGCGCGGCCGGTCCTCTCCCGCGGCCCATCTCTCCGCGCCGCGGTATCCTGCCAACACATCCCGAGGAGGTTCCGCATGCGCAAGCTTCGGCTGGACATCGAAGACATCGGTGTGGAGTCGTTCGAGACGGCGGAGAAGCCATGGGTGGCGCCGGGCACCGTGGAGGGCTACCGCACGCCCAGCCTCACGCGGCAGGTGAGCTGCTTCAGCGACTGCCCGGCCACGCAGTGCGGCAACACCTGCTATCCCAACTACGACCCGTGCAACACCAACGTCGACTGTTCCGCAGACTGCATCTCGGTCGCCCATTGCGTCAGCGACAATGGGAGCTGCCCCTGCCAGATCACGGAGGCCGCAACCTGCCTCTGCTGACGGACCAACGGTGAAACGCGACGCCGGTCGGGAGAGATGCCCGGCCGGCGTCGACGTTTTCGGTAGATGTATGAGGCTGAGATGGTGTCGCATGCGGAAGGGGTGCCCCCTCCCCCGGCCCCTCCCCCGCAAGCGGGAGAGGGGAGAACCACATGTCGGGATTGAAGTTAGCCCTGTTGTGGCACTCGTGGTGCTTGGTAAGCGAACCAATGGGCAGCACCGGTCAAGAGTCCGACAAAACCTGGCTACATCGGCGTATGAGCTACGTTCCCCCGCTTCAGACCACGCGCAAAACCTTGCTCCCGCGCGGAATCAGCTCCCCGCTCCCGCTTGCGGGGGAGGGGCTGGGGGAGGGGGCATACTCTCCGCCGCACCTCCGCCCGCGGGAGGCACGTAGATCACCTCCATCGGCGAGTGCCCGTCCGCTGGGCGAGCGGACGAGGCGGAGGGGAGATGCGCTGCATACGCGACGGGGAGCGGGCCGGCGGGCGCGCGCCG
>DASRQW010000054.1 GCA_035696245.1 Longimicrobiaceae bacterium
CGCGCGCCGCTGCGGGTGCACCGGCACGGGACAGCTTTGCATCTGCGGGATACGTTCTCGTCCGCCGTGGGTGTCGCCCGGACGCAACGGCCGCCGCGCAGTCCCTCTTCGTGTTCCACCTCTGTCATACGTTTCCGGACGCATCACACCTGCTACGGTTCCCGGCGGTGGTACGTTTGCCGCATCTCTCTTGCTCAGCGGGACTTGGCTCCAAAAAGGCGGCGAAAACCACCACTTCGGCGGGCGCCGCCGGACGAGAAACCAACACCTGGAGGAAGCCATGATCCACACCCGCAACGCACTCGCACTCTGTACTGCCGGCCTGCTCTCGATGGCCGCCGCCGGCTGCATGGGCGCCTCGATGGGCCCCGCCGACGTGAGCACCTCGGCGATGCTCAACGCGGCCGACCGCGGCGAGATCGAAGAGGGCCAGCTCGCCCTGCAGCAGGCCACCAGCCCCACGGTCCGGCAGTTCGCGCAGCAGATGGTCACGGAGCACACCAACGCCATGAACATGCGCCAGCAGATGATGCAGAACATGGGCATGACGCAGATGGCGATGGATGCCATGATGAGCGATCCCGCGGCGCGCGCCGTGACCGACAACCACATGGCCGCCATGCAGATGCTGCGCTCGGCGCAGCGCGGCATGAGCTTCGACCAGGCGTACATGCAGCGGCAGGTGGCGGTGCACGGCTACCTCATCCAGGCCCTCGACGCCATGAACGGCAACAGCGGCATGGCGATGAGCGGATCCGGCATGAGCAGCTCGGGGATGAGTGGCTCTAGCATGGGCAGCTCGGGGATGAGCGGCTCGTCCGGCACCTCCGACGGCATGATGTCGGGCTCCGGCACGTCGGGCTCGTCCATGGACATGAGCCACATGACGATGACCGACATGCGAATGTCGGCGCGCGCGACCATCGCCAGCCACCTCGCGATGGCGCAGCAGATCATGGGCAGCATGGGCAACATGGGTCGCTGATCGGGCTCCGATCGTCTCCCATCGGCTGGGATGACGAAGGCCGGGGCGGCACCTCACGGTGTCGCCCCGGCCTCGTTTGCATCCACAGTTGATCCTGCAATGTGTACGCGATGCGGTTCATCGCATCCGGTCCGCCTCTACCGCAACGGCGGGTTGTATCCGGCGATGGCGATTCGGCAAATCCAACTCCGATCCGCATCTACCGATGTTCACAACCGGAGATGCGGTCAATCCGATCCGTGGCGTTTTGCGCGGCAACCCGGGAGTCCACCACATCGGGAGATGGCCCGGATGCGATAAATCGCACCCCTACAAGAGGATGCGCATCCGTGTTGGTGCGTCGGATGCGCATCGATCGGCTAGGCGACGGTGGCGCCGTTGACGAGGGGTATGACCTCTTCGGCGAAGCGCTCCATCTCCTCCAGCTGCGGGGAGAACTGGAGAAGGAGGAGGTCCACGCCGGCCGCTTCGAACTCGCGGATGCGCTCGGCGATCTGCTCGGGCGTGCCGACCAGGCCGGAGCGCAGGCCGCGGTTCGAGACGGAGTAGTCTTCCAGGCTCACCTGCTGCTCGAGCTGCGTGTTCGCCAGCCAGTCCTGGTAGTTGGCGTACCCCGCGGCGCTCTGGCTCACGTCGGTGATGCGCGCCACCTCGGCCCGCGCCGCGTCTTCCGTCTCACGGCACACGACGTAGCCCGCCACGCCGATCTGCATGCGCGGGAGGCCCAGCGCCTCGCGCCGCGCCTGCATGTCCGCCGCCTTGGGTGCGATGCGCTCCGGCGGGTCGCCGTGCGTGAGGTACGCGTCGCACTGCCGCGCGATCATCTCCTTGGCCGCGGGCGACTCGCCGCCGGCGTAGAGCGTGGGCCGCGGCTGCCGCAACGGCTTGGGCTGGAGCGACGCGTTGTCCACGTGGTAGTACTTGCCGTCGAAGGTGAAGCGCGGCTCGCGCCACATCCCGTCCACCACCTGCAGCCACTCGGCCGTGCGGGCGTAGCGGTCGTCGTGTTGGTCGAACTGCACGCCGTACTGCCGCGCCTCGCCCGCCCACCAGCTGGAGACGACGTTCAGCGACAGCCGCCCGCCGCTGATCCGGTCGATGTTGGCGGCCTGCTTGGCCAGCAGAGCCGGCTGGTGGAAGGTGGGCCGCACGGCGACCATGATCTCCATCCGCTCCGTCACCGCCGCGAGCGCCGCCGCGGTGGACCACGCGTCGAGCGACGGCGCCTCCTCGCCCTTGATGTCGTTCAGGTTCAGCTCGGCCACCAGGGAGAGGTCGAACCCGATCTGCTCGCTGCGCTGGGCGAGGCGCTTCACGTAGTCCCAGCTCGCCTCCATCCCCTCGTCGGGCACGTTCCGCAGCCAGCCGCCGAACACGGGAAGCCAGTATCCGAAGCGCATCAGCGTGCCTCCTGCTCGAGGTAGTCGGCCAGGCGCGCGAACGGGTCGAAGCCCACCACCCGGGGCGCGTCGGCCACGAAGTTCGACAGCGCGTTCACGTCGTAGTACAGCCGCTGCCCATCTCGCGAATCCACCATGTACTCGATGCCGCCCACCTCGATGCCCGCGGCGGCCATGATGCGCTCCACGTCTTCGATCACCTCGGCGGGCGGCTCGTAGCCTTCCACGCGAAGGCGGTTCTTGGGCGCGTCCACCGGGCACGCCGCGCGCTCCAGCTCCGCGCCGTCCACGCGCTGGCACACGTCGGCCGGGCACAGGTCGAACGAGTCGCCCGGCGTGTAGATGCGGATGGCGTAGAGGAACTTGCCGCCCAGCACCTCGACGCGGACGATGCGGCTCTCCTCGGCAGGGATGAACTCCTGCACGAGCGCGACGGAGTCGACGCCCAGGTCCAGGCCGCCCTCCGCCGCCACGCTCGCCAGCGTCTCGGGCGAGTCGAAGCGCCGCACGCCCGCGCCGCTCCCGCCGATGTTGGGCTTCACGGCCACGGGGAACCGCAGCCCCTGGGCCGCGGCGGGCGCCTGGTCGGCGTTGTTGATCACGCGGGCGCGCGGGTACGGCAGGCCCAGGTGGTCCAGCAGGTCCAGCTGCCCGGCCTTGCTGGTCTCGCTCACGAACGCCTCGTAGCCGTTCACCACGCGCACGCCCAGCCGCTTGAGGTGCGCCAGCCAGCTAAGCGTGTAGAAGATGGCGTTGCCGTGCCCGCGCAGGAACGCCGACGGGCTCATGCGGTTGAAGACCAGCGAGTACGGCGCTTCCTTCTCCGCCGGGTCGAAGCGGTGGCTGCCCGCGTCCAGCTTCACGTATGGGGTGCCGCGCCGGTCCAGCTCCGCGAAGAGCGGCTTGAACCAGTCGGGGTGCTCGTAGTAGATGGCGATGGGCCGTTCCGGTGTGGCGGGCATCAGCTCGTCCTTCTCTCGTTTGATGTGACGACCAAACGGCCGTCGTGCTCCCCGCGCGCCGCCCGGCCGCGGGAGTGGTCTTCCGTTCCCTCACCGTCTCTTCCGCATCCGCGTGTTCACGGCGGATGCGATCCATCTCACGAAAACCGGCTCCGCCGCGACGGCCGCACGCCGGCTTCGCGCCGGACGGATGCGCGTCAGTCGCGCGGGGCGTCCAGCACGTGGGGCAGGCCCGCGTTCAGCGGGTACACCGCGCGAACGTAGCTCCACGCGCGCTCGGCGTCGAACGCGTCCTCGTCGTGCGGCGCCGGGCCCGCACGCAACGCCTGCGCCGAAGCCCGGCGCTGCACCTGTATCTCCATCGTCTTCCTCGTCGTTTTCAGCAGATGAAAAAAGCCCGGCCCTCTCGCTGGAGAGGGCCGGGCCGAGCGTCCGAGATCGAGTCTCCGGTCTGCTCTACGCGTCCATGCCGTGTGCACGTGCAAGGACGCCGGTCCGCTCCTCCCGGGGGAGATTCGGGCGACACCACATGCACATGGGATGGCGAAGCGTGGACACGTAGGACCTGAAGGGCTCGCGTTGGCGCAAATTCCTGTGACAACGAACAGTATCACGCCCCCTCCACAGCGTCAACCCTCCGCGATTGCTCGTCGCTGACAAGCGGACGAGGAGCGTTCGGAGACATCCCTGACACGTTCGGACACATCGCCGACACCCCGCTCGGAGACATGCGTGACGCCTATGCGGGGGCGATGAGCGGCTCGTTCAGACATCGTGGACGCGTCCGGAGATTCAAAGAACGGCCGGTAGATGAGTCGGATCGGGGAACGCCAAGCATTCGTCGGCACCGCCGTGCGGGTGAACCCGCGGGCTACGACGGCGCGAAGACGCTGCGCGCCTGCTTCCGTACGTATGACCCGCTTCGCATGCATCGCCGCTGCCGCCCGTCGATGCGCCTCCCGAGCTCGGAGAGTTGCGCGTGACACTCGAGCGTCGCGGCTCCGTTGCGGGATGGCGGGCGCGGCGGGTTGTTGACCGTGACGCGGAGGCGCTACGTTGCCGCATCGGCCGAAAACGCATCCGGGGGCGGATGAACGGCTTCGCATCTCACGATGGGAAGTACGCAGGTCCGCCGCCTCGCCCGCATCTCCCGAGCGCCATGAAACGCCTTCGCTCCACCCTCGCCCTCACCGCCGCGGCGTTGCTCGCCGTCCGCGCTCCGTCTGCCGCGCAGACGCATCGCGCGTCCGCACCGCCCGCAGCGACGAAGCCGATGCTGGTCGTGTTCATCACGGTGGACCAGATGCGGCCGGACTACTTCACGCGGTGGACGAGCCAGCTCACGGGCGGGCTGGGCAGGCTGTACCGCGGCGGCGCGGTGTTCACGAACGGCTTCCAGGACCACGCGGTGACGGAGACGGCGCCGGGGCACGCGTCCACGCTCTCCGGCCGGTTCCCGGCGAGCACCGGCATCGTGATGAACAACGCGGGCGTGCTGGACAGCGCGGCGCCGCTCATCGGCGGGCACGGGCTGCCGGCGTCGCCGCGGCGCTTCCGCGGCACCACGCTCATCGACTGGATGCGCTCGGCGGACGCCCGCAGCCGCGCGCTCTCCGTCTCACGGAAGGACCGCGCCGCCATCCTGCCCCTCGGCCGCGCGAAGCAGAGCGTGTTCTGGTACGCGTTCGACGGGCGCTTCACCACCAGCACGTACTACGCGGACACGCTGCCGGCGTGGGTCCGCCGCTTCAACGCCCGCCGCATCCCGCAGAGCTGGGCCGGCAAGCAGTGGACGACGTTGCTGCCCGCCTCGGCGTACGCGGAGCCGGACACGGTTCAGGTGGAGAGCGGCGCGCCGATCATGGGCGGCCGGCACGAGCCGGCGTTTCCGCACCAGATTCCGTCGAACCCCGACTCGGCGGCGAAGTACTTCCCGGAGTTCCCGATGATGGACCAGGCGACGCTGGACCTGGCGCTGCGCGGGCTTCGGGAGATGCGTCTGGGCCGCGGGCCGCAGACGGACCTGCTCGCCGTCTCGCTCTCCACCACGGATGCGGTCGGCCACCGCTTTGGCCCGGACTCGCGCGAGATCCACGATCAGATCCTGCGGCTGGACCGGATGCTGGGCGTCTTCCTGGACTCGGTGTACGCCGGCCGCGACGCGTCGCGCGTAATCGTGGCGCTGACGGCGGACCACGGCGCGACCTCGTTCCCCGAGGTCGCCAACCCGGCGGAGGCGGCGAGCTGGCACGTCGTGAGCGAGCCGGTCGTCCGGCGCGCGCAGGCGGGGCTCGCCGCGCGAGGGCTGGACACCGCGGCGTTCTCGCTCCAGGACGGCATGCTGTTCGTGGATCACGCCGCCTTCTCGCGGGCGGGCGTGAACGCGGACTCGGCCGTGGACGCGCTGGCTGGCGAGGTGCGGGCGCTCACGGGGGTGCAGCGCGTAGACCGGCTGGCAGACCTGCGCCGCGCGGCGAACGACGCGGACACCATCGGGCGGCGATGGGTGCACATGATCCCGCGCGACGTGCCGGTGGATCTCGTCGTGACGCTGCTGCCCGGCCGCGTGTGGGGCCGCCGCCTGTACGCGCAGCACGGTTCGCCGCACGACGACGACGCGCACGTGCCCATCCTCTTCTACGGCAGCGCCTTCCGCTTCTACGGCAGCGCCTTCCGCCCCGGCCGCCACGACGGGTTCGTGCGCGTGGCCGACATCGCACCCACGCTGGCCCGCGCCATCGGTGTCGCGCCCACCGAACCGCTGGACGGCCACGTGCTGGAAGACGCCTTCCGCTGACCCTCCGCGCATCGGCCGAAGGGCTTGGGCCGACGTGCGAAGGTGTTATCGACGAAGATGCGGGGTGGCGGAGCGAACCCGGCCGCCCCGCATCTCCGTCCCCCATCTGCCTCCGCGGGCAGATGCGCTACTTCCGCGGGGGCCGCGCTCTTGCGGCACGCTGGAACGAGCGGCGCGAAGACGATTCCACAGAACGGGGACGAGGAGGAGGCGGCGTGGAGCGACGGATGCTGGGGCGCACGGGGCTGGAGGTGCCCGTGGTCGGGATGGGCACGTGGTCGACCTTCGACGTGCGCGGCGCCGCGGCCGAGGGGCGGGTGCGTGAGGTGACGGACGCGGCGCTCACGGGCGGCGCGAGCTTCTTCGACTCGTCGCCCATGTACGGGCAGTCGGAGCGCGTCCTGGGCGCCACACTGGAGGGGCGCCGCGAGCAGGCGATCGTAGCCACCAAGATTTGGACGGACAGCTTCCACGAGGCGCAGGAGCAGGTCCGGCGCGCGCTGGAGTGGTACGGCGGGCGCGTGGAGCTGTACCAGATCCACAACCTGCTCGCCTGGCGCGAGCACCTGCCGCTGCTGGAGCGCCTGCGCGACGAGGAGCGGGTGGTCTCCATCGGCGCCACGCACTACCGCTCCAGCGCGTTCCCGGAGCTTCGCCGCGTGATGGAGACGGGGCGCATCCAGGCCGTGCAGGTCCCGTACAACCCGCTGGAGCGCGAGGTCGAGCACGACATCCTGCCGCTGGCGGACGAGCTTGGCCTGGGCGTGGTGATCATGCGTCCCTTCGGCGAGGGAGACCTGCTGCGCCGCATCCCATCTCCTGAGGACCTGGAGCCGTTCCGCCCGTTCGGCGTGACCACGTGGACGCAGGTGCTGCTCAAGTGGATCCTGAGCGACCCCCGCTGCCACGTCGCCATCCCAGCCACGTCCAGCCCGCGCCACATGGCCGACAACGCCGCCGCCGGCTCGCCCCCTTGGTTCGGCCCCGACGAGCGCGCCCGTATCCAGCGGCTCGCCGGCGGGTGAAACCATCCATCCATGGACGCGGTACAACTTTTGTGTTACACTCCGTCAGGCGGAAGAAGCTACAGCAGAACCAGGAGGAGCACGATGACGAAGACGATGACGATACGGCGGATGGGCGGCTCTCTGGGAGGCACTTTCCCCAAAGAGATGACGGACCTGCTGCATCTCCATGAGGGCGACCAGCTCCACATCGTGGAAACCGAGAACGGCGTGCTGCTCACTCCGTACGATCCCGAGTTCGAGAACGCCATGGAGGCATTCGACGTGATCCGGAAGAAGTACCGGAACGCCTTCCGTGAGCTTGCCAAGTAGACGATGCGTGAACCGACCTGGGTTTCACGCAAGATCGTCGACGCGCTCCATCCCGAGCTGATTCGTCAGGACGGTGGCAGCCACGGTGTTCGCGATGATGGGATGATCGACTCCGCACTTGCACGACCTGTTAATCGCTGGTCCTACGAGTCGGGCTGCGACCTGCCCGAACTCGCTGCCAGCTACGGATACGGCCTGGCGAAGAATCACGGTTTCGTGGACGGAAACAAAAGGATCGCGCTCGCCGTGATGGGCGTCTTCCTGTACACCAACGGACTCCTGCTCGAAGCATCCGAACCGGAGGTCGTAGTGTTGATGACCGACCTTGCCGCCGGGGAGTTGGGCGAGACAGAGCTCGCCGCCTGGCTTCGTGAGCACGTCGTGCCGATCACGGACGAATAGCGTAAGCGTATCGTACGCCCGGGTAGCCTCGGATCGGCTGCTCGGCTTCAGAGGGGATTCGATGGAGATGATTCACCCCGGCGGGTACTTTCCCGCCGGACGGCCGCTGCCCGGCCCTGATGTCGTCTCCGCCGCGGAGGCGCTGGCGGGGGGATGGGATGCGGAGGACGACGCGGCGCCGGAGGTACGCGCGGAGCGGCTGCACGCGGGGGTGACGGTCGCGGAGGCGGCGCGGGTGCGGATGGACTTCGCGCAGGCGGGGGCGGCGGCTCGCGTCGCGGAGATGGCCCGCCGCGTGGGCGCCGCCGAGGTGGTGCCGGACGCGGTGAACGAGATGGTCTGCCACGGCATCATGTCCGGCGAGGGTGACCTGGACGACCTGGCGCGTCTCTGCGAGGAGGTCGCGTCCGGCGAGGCGACACGCGTTCAGCGAGGCCGCGCGCTGGCCAACCTGGGCGTGATCGCGGGCCTGGGCGGCGACCCGGCCGAGGCCGTGGCGCGCTTCGACGCGGCGGCGCGCCTGTTCGAGGCCGAGCGCGACGTGCACGGTCGCGTGCTCGCGGGCGTGAACCGCGCAAACGCCCTGGCCGAGTCCGCCCACCTGCGCGCGGCGGAGAAGGCGGCGGCAGACACGCTGCGCTTGGCCCGCTCCGCGAAGCACGAGCACTGGACGGCGATGGGGCAGATGGCGGTTGGCCTGGTGCACCTGGAGCGCGGCAGCCGCAACCAGGCGCGCGCCCATCTTGGCGAGGCGGTCCGCGGCTTCGCGCGCTCGGGCGATGCGCTGCGGCAGGTGCAATGCTGGCACGTCCTGGGCGAGATCGCGTACGACGCGGAGGACCCCATCCGCGCCGGGGCGCACTACCGCGACGGGCTCTCCGTCGCGCGGCAGGCGGGCGCGGGTGGCGCGATCGAGGTGCTCACGCTGCTGTTCGAGCATCGGTAGGAGCGCGGCCGGCCGTACATCTCCCGTGCCGCGGTTCACATCCACGCCTGGAGGATGATGCCCCTCGCGCCCGAATCCGCCGCAATGGTCGGCCGCAGGACTGCGCTCCGCCCGGCTGACGCGGGGATGACGTTGCCGCGGCGGCGGCTCCATCGTGCGGTGTTCGTGGCGGCGGGCGTGTACAACGTGTGCTGGGGACTGTACTCGGCGCTGGATCCGCAGTGGCTGTTCCGGTTCGCGGGCATGGAGCCGCTGAACCGGCCGGAGATCTTCGCCTGCCTGGCGATGGTGGTCGGGCTGTACGGCGTGATCTACCTGGAGGTCGCGCGCGTGCCGGAGCGCGGGTGGCTGCTCGCGGCTGTGGGGCTCGCCGGCAAGGTGCTGGGGCCCATCGGCCTGGCGGGGCTGCTGTGGCACGGCGCGTGGCCGCTGAAGGCGGGCGTGCTCTGTCTCACCAATGACCTGATCTGGTGGATTCCGTTCGGCATCTACCTCGCGGACGCCTGGCCGTTCTTCCGCCGTCAGCTCGCGGCCGACGCTACGGCCGGCGGGCGAGCGTAACATCATCGTGGTCCGCCCCCGAGGCCTTGCACGGGAGGCGCGCCGGCGGCATTCTGCGCATCGTCAGCGGGGTCGCCGCCTGATCCGGAAGAGGCGTCCGCGCAGCAACATCTATCGTTCGACCTGACCCAACCACTCGACTGGAGACAAGAAGATGGACGCACATCACGAAGACGACTCGGGCGAGAAGCTGCGCATCGCCCTCACGGGTTTCGCGGGCGCGCTGGTGTGGCTCGCCATCGTGGCCGTCATCTCGTACCAGTGGGCGATCCACGCGCACTGAGTGCACCTCTCCATCGCCACTCGTCCGCCGTGGGCGAGCCCTGAATGAGCACCTCTGATCCGGAACCGTCACCCGGCCCGCCCGACCAGACCGGCATCCGGGAGATGAGCTGCACGCGCGAGCCTCAGGAATGGCTAGCGCCTCCGCCGCGGTACGACAGCTTTGGCGCCCTGCAAACC
>DASRQW010000055.1 GCA_035696245.1 Longimicrobiaceae bacterium
GCGCGGCGCGGCGCCACGGCATGCGCGACATCCAGGGCCGCGCGCTCCACGACCTGTTCGGCATCGCGGTAGAGACGGGTCAGACCACCGAGGCGCAGGACCTGGCCCGCGCGGCGTTCCGCGCGTACGGCCCGGCGCACCGGCGGCTCCAGGCGCTGGCGAACGACCTCGCGTACTTCTGGGTCACGCGCGGCCTGTTCGCCCCGGCGCTCGCGGTGTTCCAGGCCATCGCGCCGCACATGGGCACGCTCAACGATCGCATGGTCGCGCAGGCGAACCTTGCGCGCGCGGCCGGCGGCGCGGGCGACCGCACCGCGTTCGAGCAGGCGTGGGAAGAGGCGTGGAGCCTGGCGCACGAGCCGGAGACGCAGGCCGGCGCCGCCAGTGCGCTGCTGGACCTGGGCCACGGCGCCATGAGCCTCCAGGAGTGGACCCGCGCCGAGCGCGCCGCCGAGGCCGCCCGCCAGATCGCCACCCAGCGCGAGCAGGCCAAGATCCTCCTCACCGCCGAGTCGGTCCTGGACGCGGCCCGCGCACGCAAGGGCCTCGCGCAGACCGCGGCCGCCCTGGCCGACAGCGAGGAAAGCGCCGACACCCTGGCCGCCGACCTCGTGCGCTCGCTCAACGGCCAACCCGCGGGAAGCTGAGCGAAGCGCGGAATAGACGGCAATCGAGGGGCATCCGAGCCTCGATTGTCGGCTGGTTCGATTTGATCGGATTCAGAACAAAGCAGGGGACGGCGATGGCGGCCGTTCCCTGCTTTGGCTTTGCGCAGTGATTCTGCATCCGTACGTCGGAGAACGGCCCGCAAGAGACTGCGTGATGTGAAAACCGAAGACGCGCATGATGGTAGACCGCGAACATGCGCAGAACTTGCTTCTGACGCACAATCCCAAAGTGAGACAGGGCAGATGCCTCGCTGAAGGATAAACCTCATCCCTACAATCAGTTGCTCACTTCCGCCCGCGGGTAAAGCTATTTCCATAGCGAGGTTGGGCTGCCCTCGATGAACTGGAGACCCACCCAATAGGATTGTGTCCCTCTTGGCCCCTGAACAGGAGCGAACCATTCAGGGTCTTGCGGACGCATACGCCAGAGCGCCTCATCGGACAGAACGCCCCGCTAAAGTGTGTCCAAGGCCGGCAGGTCGCGCCAGAGGGTGGCGAGGGCGCCGGAGCGGATGAGGCCGGCGGCGGCGGCGATGTCGCCGGAGAGGTCGCGGTCGGCGGTGAGGGGGGAGATGCGCTCGCGGACCAGGTCGTAGGCGCGCTGCACGCCGGCGCCGGGGCGCAGCGGCTTGCGGAACTCGAGGGCCTGGGCGGCGCACATCAGCTCGATGCCGAGGACCGCCTCGGTGTTCTGGAGCACGCGGCGAAGCTTGAGCGCCGACGTCATTCCCATCGACACGTGGTCTTCCTTGTTGGCGCCGGTGGGGATGGAATCCACGCTGGCCGGGTGCGCAAGCGTCTTGTTCTCGTTCGTGAGCGCCGCCGCTGTGATCTGCGCGATCATCATCCCCGAGCAGAGGCCGGGGTCGGCGGTGAGGAAGGCAGGGAGGCGCTCGGAGAGGTCGGGATTGACCAGGCGCTCCACGCGGCGCTCGGAGATGCTGGACATGTCGGCCAGCGCGATGGCGAGCAGGTCCAGCACCTGTGCGATGGGTTGCCCGTGGAAGTTGCCGCCGCTCACCACCAGCCCGCCCTCGCCCTCGTCCGGGAAGATGAGCGGGTTGTCGGTGGCGCTGTTCGCCTCAGTCTCCAGCACCGAGCGCACGTAGCCGAAGGCGTTGCGCGCGGCCCCGTGCACCTGCGGCATGCAGCGCAGCGAGTAGGCGTCCTGCACGCGCGGGTCGCCCTCGCGGTGCGACTCGCGGATCTCGCTGCCGGCGAGCAGGGCGCGGAGCCGCGAGGCGCTGGCGAGCTGGCCGGGGTGCGGCCGGGCGCGGTGGATGGCGGGGTGGAAGGCCATCGGCGTCCCGAGAAGCCCCTCCAGCGCCATCGCTCCGGCCACGTCGGCAGATTCGACGACGCGCTCGGCGCCAAGGAGCGCGAGGGCGCCGATGCCCGTCATCGCCTGCGTGCCGTTGTTGAGCGCCAGGCCCTCCTTCGCCTGCAGCCGCACGGGTTCGAGACCTACGCGGCGCAGCGCGTCGATCCCCGGCATCACCTCGCCGCCCACCTCCGCGCGGCCCTCGCCGACCAGGACGAGCGCGAGGTGCGACAGCGGGGCGAGGTCGCCCGACGCGCCCACCGAGCCCTGCTCGGGGATCACGGGGGTGACGCCGCGGTTCAGCAACTCCAGCAGCAGCGCCACGACCTCCGGGCGGATGCCGGAGAAGCCCTTCGCGAGCACGTTCGCGCGCAGCAGCGTGATCGCGCGCGACTCGTGCCGGGGCAGCGGCGTGCCGACCCCGCACGCGTGGCTGCGAATCAGGTTGATCTGCAGCTCCTCCAGCCGGTCGTGCGCGATCGCCACGTCACTGAGGCGGCCAAAGCCCGTCGTGACGCCGTAGACGATGCCGCCAGACGCGACCGCGGCCTCGACCACGGCGCGGGAGCGGCGCATCCGCTCGACGGTGCCCGCGGCGAACGCCACCTCGGCGCCGTCGCCACGAGCCACGTGCTCGATCTGCTCCAGGGTCAGGCCGTCGCCGTCGATCTCGATCCGCTGCCGCATCTTCGCTCCGCGATTGGGGGAGCGGGAAGATAGAAAGCGGCGGCAGGCGGGACAACCGCAGCGGCGCCCTCGTCACATCTGAAAGCGCTCGCCCTCCGGCACCTCGCACGACTTCGCGGGCTCCGTGCGCTGCGTGCTGGCGCCGCTGCCGCCCACGTGCGGGTCGATCACGCGCCAGCAGTCGCGGTAGATGGAGCAGTAGCAGATGTCCACGCCCATCCGCGCGCTGCGGACCGAGGCGGAGTCCGCCGCGGGATGGCCGGAGATGGTGAGCGCCGTGATCGACTCGCCCGGCAGCAGCACCTGGCCGCCCACGGTGCTGAACGAGTACGCCGAGCCGTAGTCGAACCCCGCCTCGCGCGGCCCGATCAGCGCCCGCGCCACGGTGCTCCAGCGCGCCTGCGGCTTTCCATCTACCGTGAGCACCACCGTCTCCACCTGCGCGGGGCCGATGCCCTGGTTGCGGATGCGGAAGGCGAACGAGCCCGCGTTGCTCACCGACGGGGCCAGGCGCGGCCACACCGACATGTGCTGCTGCTCGCGCATGATCCTCACCTCCACGAGCGACACGACGAGGGCCGAGAGGCTGATGAGCACGGCCGCCGCGGCGACCAGCATCTCCGGGTCGATCCGGCGGCGGCGAGGTTGAACGGGTGAGCTCATCGGCAAAGATGCAGATGTTGATGAAGATGCGAGGGCGGCGAATGCGGTCCGCCGCCAGGTCGATTCGCCGGGAAGGATACGCGAGAAGGGGCGCCCGCCGAAAGCGGACGCCCCTTCATCTACCGACGTTTCAGCTACCCGCACGACGGCATCTCATGCGAACGGCCGTGCCTGCGTCAGCAGAAGTCGTTGCCGCCGCATCCGGCAGAGTTGGTCACCGCGGTGAAGTTGACGTCTCCGAGGTTGCCGGAATGCACCACCACCTCGAGCTGGAAGTTGGGCGTCTGCGCGTCGATGTCGAGCGACAGGGTCCCGCCCGTTTCGGGGAGAGTGTACCACACGCCGCCGTGGTCCGCGTACGAGATGTACCACTCGTACGTGTAGGTCCCGTTCCCGCCCGTGGTGGCGGCAACCCACGTGTTCGTGCCCAGGGTCGTGATGTCCATCGGGCCCATGATCGATACCGACGGCTGCGTGTAGAGCGGATTCGCCACCGTCACGCTGATCGGTGAGGACGTGGAAGACTTGCCCAGGCTCGACACCGTGTAGCGGTACTGCCGGTTGGAGTAGCTGCCCCCCGCCGTGAACGTCTGGGTCAGCGTCTGCGAGTTCACGCCCAGGTTCTGCCACGTGCTGCTCCCGGCCGGGAGCATCTCCCACACGTAGCTCTTCACGTCACCACCGGAGACCTGAGCCGTGTAGGTCTCCGTCCCTGCCGAGTACACGTTCGTGTGTCCCGAGATGCCGTCCGCGTGCACCGGGGGGATGTACGTCGAAGTGTAGTGGAGGGCCACGGAGTCAAGCCCGTAACCGGTCCCGGGCGTACCCTGGTACACAGGGAAGGTGGAGATGTTGCCGCTCTGGAAGTTGTAGACCGTCGTGCCGTTCCAGCCCGTACCGCCCGTGCACGCGATACGGTAGTCCGTGTTGTCGGACCGGGTGTACACCCCGCCCGTGCAGTCCAGGGAATAGGGGCGAAGGGCCGCCTGCACGCTCATGTAACTCCGCTTCACGACGGTGTCGGTGAGCGCTCCCCGCGACGGTACCCATGTCACGGTGTCCATGGGAGTGAGGTTGTTGTAACGATAGATCTTCCAGACCGGAACCGGCGAGGTGACGATGGTGCGGTGGGCTGGCTGGCTGCCCGGGATGGCGGGGGTGAGAGGGGTGGCGGCGTCGCTGCAGGCGGTGAGCAGCAGCGCGGCGGCGGCGAGGAACTTCCTGGCGGTGTGCATGTGCGGGTGGGGCTCGGGGACGGAGATGGTGCTCACCCGTTTGGGCGATGCGCCGGCGGTTGTCCGCTTCACAAGGCCGCGGAGGCGGCACTCACCTCCGTGTCTTGCGCGGACATAGTTCGCCCATTCGCGCCCCGCTTCAAGCAATCGGTAACGAAACGGGCCGCCGGTGGCGCGAAGGGCGCCACCGGCGGTGCGAGAATTCACCGCTGCTGAAGACGAACCCCTGCCATTCGTGCGTTCAGGCTTCGTCCTCGACCGATGTCGCGAGGTCGGTGCGGAGGAGGATGGCGGCGGACGCGGCGGCGAGCGCGAACCGCTGCTCCTGCGGCAGCCCCGGGTCGATGCGGACGCGCCCGCCGTTCACGACGTCGACCGAGCCCACGGGGTGGCCGTCCTCGAGAAAGACGAAGCCGACCGCCTCGCCCGTGCGCCAGCGCGTGTCGGACAGCCGGTCCGAGCGTGCTACCTGGAACCTCACGCCCTCGCTGCCTAGAATGCCGGTGAGCCCGCGCCCGTCGTGGTCGCTCATGTCCAGGCGCCACGCCGCCGCGGACGCTCCGGCCGGCGTGAAGGCGCAGCCCAGCGACGCCTCGGGGTCGTACAGGACGCTGCCCAGCACCGGCACCTTGGAGTGGCTGAGCGCGGCACTCTGCTCGCACTCGGCCCGCCCGTCCACCTCCCCCTCGGCGAAGCGGAAGCGGAACGTCTCCGTCTGGCGCAGACGCGAGCGGTCGTTGCGGATCGCGGCGGACACCCAGCCGCCCAAGCCCTCGCCCTCGTGCGCGCGGGAACCGCGGTGCAGGTCGCGCACGGCATAGCCACCGAAGCGCAGCGCGTGGCCCGGCATCCACCCCTGCGCGCCGTGGACCTCCATGTCCGGCACGGGGGCGAGCGCCCCCGGAACCACCATTCGCGAGCCCGCACAGCCCGCCGCGAGCGCCAGCAGCGCCGGCGCGATCAGATGTATGTGTCGCATGAGAATACCCGATGAGTGTCGGTGGATGGGGTGCGGGTCCCGCCTCCATGGGCGGAGCCCTCAAATCGGGGCGATGCGCTCAGTGCGCGGGAGTGCGATCCAGGCGCGGCTCATCCGCCAGGAGCTGGTACGCCCAGTCGAAGATCATCAGCCGGTGGCCGCGGCCGTCGCTGCCCAGGAGCTGCACGCGCGCCACGCCGTAGTGCGTCCGGGCGTCGCTGCCGGTGACGGCGAACACGTAGCTGAACTCGGAGTTGACCGGGATCGCCGCCGTCGTGTAGCCGGTGGCCGGGGCGCGCGTCACGGCGCGGCAGGTTGCATCCGCCGCGGGGCCGCAGACGAGGGATGTGGTGCGTCCCGGATACTCCAGCACCCGCGTGCCGTTGAGGGGAACGATGCGCCAGCCCGCCGCGTCCGATTCCAGCCGCCACTGCGCCTGCGTCGAGCCGCCGGCCACGATGGGCAGGCTCGCCTCGGACGAGACGAAGCGGAAGCCGCTGGCCGCCGCGCTGTCGCCGAAGGCGTAAAGCAGCTCGCCGTGCGCGTCCGGCCGCGCGACGCCGGTGATCTCCGCGCTCAGGTCGCTCACCCGGCCGAACGTGTCCATCGCGGCGACGCGGTAGCCGTATGCGCTGCCGTTCTCCACGCGCGAGTCCAGGTATGCCGTGCCGTCCGTCTCGCCCGCCTGGTAGAGCGACGCCTGCGTGCCCACGTGCGTGAGGTAGACGAGGTACTTCCACAAGGCGCCGGTGGAGCCGTTCGCATGCCAGCGGATGTACGCCGCGTGGTCCAGCCCGATCACCGAGTCGGCGACCGGAGCGGCGGGGCGGGTGGCGGTGGGCACGGCCGCCGTCTCGCTGAAGTCGGTGGCCGTCTCGATGCCGGACGCCTGGTCGTACGTGGCCACGTAGTAGTCGTACGTCTGGCCCGCGCTCACGTTGCGGTCGGCATACGCGCACCCGTCCACCGTGCACGAGGTGACGGTGGCGAGGAGCGTGTACGAAGAGGAGCCGCCCCGCCTGCCGTAGATGCGGAAGACCTCGCGGTTCCACGACAGCGGCGGCAGCCATTCCAGGTTCACCACGGGATGGCCCAGGGCGGAGCCGCCGTTGAAGCCCTCCAGAACCCACCCCGCGGTTGCGGTGAGGTCGCGGGGAGCATCGGGGCGGCCGCCACCGCCGCCCACGAATACGTTGGTGTTGTCGCAGGCGCCGAGCGACAGCGCCGCGGCGGTGATGATGAGCGCGGATCGGATTGCGGTGCGCATGGGAGTTTCCTGGCGAGGTGCGGATACGCGGAGCGCGTTCGTGCCATGCGAAGAAGGGCAACCCGCGTTCCGGTAGACCCCATCGTACACTTGGCGGCCGAAGGAGATGCAGCGCAACCGCTTAGGTTTTCCGTGAGATGAACGGCTTGCCAGCCGTTGTCCGAGGGAGGGGATGAACGGGTGTCACTTGGGTGGGACGGCCCTCACCCGGCTCGTAAAACTCGCCTGCCGTCCCCCGCAAGCGGGGGAAGGCACGCCATTGGCGCTGCTGCGGCTTGGTATGGGTCGAGTTCGGCTCCTCGCTGCTGGCGCGGTGGCGGACTCGCGCTGCGCGCTGCGGGGGGGCGGGTCGCGAGATCGGCTCGGACGCGGGATGGCCGGGTGGCTTCCGGCTTGGGGAGGATCGGCCGGGGATGATGGTGCGGATGCAGGCCGCGCAGGCGGCCTTCGCGCGGTTTTTGCCACGGGCTCAGCCGCCGGGCGAGGCGGCGGGAGCGCTTCCGGAGACGCGCTGAAGGCCGGGCGGAGAGCCGTTCGCAGTACCCATAAAAAAGCAGAAGCGGAGCAAGACCGGCGGCGGTTTGCCGGGCTTGCTCCGCGGGCGGGGAGACCCCGGACGGAGGCGGGCAGGCCGTATCGCCCGCCGGAGGAGGAGGCTCGCCGCCCCCGCGGAGGAGACGGGCGGCAGGCACCGCAGTTCAGAGGTGCCGGCCGCCCGGCTCCGGAGCGGTCCGACGCGTCCGGACCCGCCGTCTCGACCTTCCGCAGCAACCAGCCCATCGGCGATCAGCGACCCTCCGCTCTCCCTCGATACAGGTCGTTCTCCGCCGATGCAGGTCGCCGGATCAGCTCAAGGCGTGGTGGGGCGGTCGATGCCCACGTTCTGCTCGTGGTAGTCGAACTTCAGGTCCGGCAGGTCCACCAGGTGCACGCGGAACGCGAACGCCGTGTTGCCCGTGGCGGTGCGGAAGAAGTCGAAGTTCGCCTGCCACCGGTACAGGTTGCGCGTGAAGTTGAGCGAGTGCTGCGTGAAGCGCCCGTCGGTGAGCGAGTAGCTGGTCGTCCAGTTCACGCCCCAGTTGGCCGTGGGGTAGAACGACATGTTGCCGCTCAGGTCCTGGTTTCCGCTCGAGATACCGCGCCGCAGCGAGTCGCTGGCCGCCGGCCGCAGGCGCGACAGCGAGTAGCGCACCGACATGGTCCACGGCCCGCGCCCCGTCTCCTGCCGGTTGGCCGTGGCGCCGCCGGAGCCCAGCGGGTTCAGCGGCTGCTGGCGCACCGTGTCGGGCGTGGCGGCGCGCTCGCCGGAGCGGCCGGTGTCGTTGGGACCGCGGGTGAGGCCCAGGAAGCGGAAGAGCGCGGAGTTCTGCCCCAGCGAGAACGTGGTGCTCAGCGAGGTGAGGAACGGGTCGAACTGGTGCCCCACGATGCGCCCCGAGTCGCCCACGATGCCGCGGAACCGGCTGCTGGCGGGGATGGCGGAGCTGCCGCTCGTGCCGAGGACGTCGCGGAAGAGGCTGTGCGCCACCGTGAAGTTGAGGCCGCCCAGGTAGTCCGACCGCACGGTGTTGGTGATGTCGGGCGTCTGGAAGCGCCGGCCGCTGATGTCGAACGCCGTGCGCGGCTGCGGCACGAAGCTGTACAGCAGCGACGAGGTGCTGATGGCCAGCATGGTCACCTTGCGCGCGTCGGGCGGCGGCCCCTGCTCCTGCCCCGCGGCGCGCGCGCTGTCGGCCCCGGCGGAGTCGGTGTGCTGCACCTTGGGCGTGCGCACCTTGGCCTCGAACGTCTGTTCCAGGCCCAGCGTGAACTGGTTCTGCGTGCGGCTGGCCTCGGGCCCGAACGCCAGCGCCTGCACCGTGTCGGACCTGAAGCCCGGCACGTACGAGTAGCTGATGGTGGGGTGCACGTGGTGCCGGATGGCAGTATACGGCCCGAAGCCGGGGAAGAAGCCGTACAGGTCCGTGTTGATGGCCGCCCCGAAGTTGGCCCGCATTGGCGCCGACACGAAGCGCCCGAAGGCGCGGCTCCGGTTAGGATCGCGCAGCACCAGCGTGTCGCTGGCCGTGTCGGTGACGTTCACCAGGTTCTGCGAGATGCTGAGCGACGGCGAGATGGTGGTCGACGAGATCAGCTTGATCTGGTAGCTGGTGGTGGCGGACCACTGCAGCGTGGCCTGGTCGCGCCCCGGCAGCGCCCGCAGGCTGAGGGGCGACACGCCCGGCGCGGCATCGGCACTGTCGATGGCCGCGAGCGCGTCGTTGCCCGCCTTCCCGTAGTTCACGCTCGTCCCGATGCTCAGCGCGTGCAAGGTGAGCGACTGGCTGGCGGCCAACGTGGTGTTGCTGGTGCCGGGGTTGCGCGTGCGCAGCGCGTCGCCGGGCTGCGTGGTGGAGCGGCTGCCGTTGGCGTTGAACGACAACGTGGCGTCGTTGAAGAAGTGCGCGTGGTCCGGGTCTGCGGACTGGAAGAGCGTGATGGGGTTGAGCCCCAGGTTGAAGCTGGGCAGCGTGCTGGCCACGTTGTCGTTCGCCAGCGACTGCCGCCGCTCGGCCGTGGTGGACAGGTTGCCCCACGAGAACCGGTGCGTGAGCGACGCGGTGGACGCCAGGTTCTGCGTGGCGCGCGTGGGGTCGATGGTGCGCCGCCGCTCGAACCCCGTGTCCGACGCGTAGTTGCCGGAGACGGAGATGTCGGTGTTCTCGCTGGGCTTCCACGCGTCCTGCGTGGTGAAGTTGAAGCGCCGCGAGCCGCCCGCCTCGGTGGTCCAGAAGTTCTCGAACGTGGCGCCGCCGCTCAGGAAGCGCTGGCGCCACTTGTACTCCAGCCCGCCCGCCAGCGCGCGGTACGAGCCGCTGCGCCAGCGCGCCGCCAGCTGCGCGCCCATGTACTGGTTGATCGCCCAGTAGTAGCCCACGTTGCTCAGCTCGCGCCCCGTGCCCTCGCCGCTGCGTCGCGACGAGGTGCGGACGATGTCGTTCACGCTGAACTGCGGCACCAGGATGCCGCTGCGGCGCCCCTTCTCCAGGTCCTGCACGATGAAGGGCAGCGCCAGCACCGGCACGTTGCGGAAGTACAGCACCGCCGGCCGGCCCACCAGGATGCGGTTCTTGATCACCATGATCTTCTCCGCCTCGAAGTGGTACGCCGGGGTGGCGCGGTCGTCCGACGTGAAGACGCCGTCGGTGGCGTACACCCGCTGCGCCGCCTCGCTGGTCACGTCGCCGTGCACGATCCAGGTGGCGCCCTCGGTGATCTTGGTGCTCGCCCCCCGCGCCGTGGCCCGGCGCGTCTCCAGGTCGTAGAACATCACGTTGGCCGTGATGTCCTCGCCCTCACCCGTGGCCTTGGGCTGGCCGTACGCCTCCACGAAGCGGCTGCGCTCGCGGTAGACGAGCGAGTCCTTCGCCTGGATCTCGCTGCCCTCGCGCGTCACCGTGCTGTTCCCGTACAGCCGCAGCGCATGGTCCGCCGTCCTGAACGTGGCGCTGTCGCCCTGGTACTGCACCGGCGTGTAGCCCGGCAGCTTGAGCAGCGCGTCGTACAGCGTGTCCGGCGCAAACGTGCGCGTGCGTGCCGAGTCGCCCGCCGGGCGGCGGGCCGTGTCGCCGGGGGCGCGTGGCGTGGTGTCGTTCGCGGGGCGGGCGCGGGGCTGCTGCGCCGCGGGCGGCACGCGGGGGGTGGACGGCACCGAGCCGCGCACCTTGGGCACCTGCGCGGCGGACGGCACGGCGAGCGCCGCCATCGCGACCAGGACGAGGGCGGCGGGAAGCAGCGCGCGCAAGGGGCGGAGTGTCACGCGGCTACGCCTCCCCCAGCGCGGGCTCGGGCACGGGGGTGCGGTACACGACCTTGCTCAGGAAGATGCTCATCTCGTACAGCAGGATCATGGGCACCATCATCATCAGCGTGGCGGTCACCACGTCGCCGGGGGTGATGATGGAGCAGAGGGCGGTGATGGCCACGATGGCGTGGCGCCGCTTCTCGGCCAGGAAGCGCGGGCTCACGATGCCCAGGGCGGAGAGCACCATGAGCACGATGGGCAGCTCGAACACGATCCCGAAGGCCAGCAGCAGGTTGAGCACCATCCCCAGGTACTCGCCGATCACGATGGCCTGCTCCAGGCTCTCCGTCTGGAAGCCCATGGTGAAGCGCAGCGTCATGGGCAGCACCACCACGTAGCAGAACGCCACGCCCACGCAGAACAGGACCAGCCCCAGGTACAGGCTGGGGACGATCACCTTCTTCTCGGTCTTGTGCAGCGCGGGCGAGAAGAACGCCCACACCTGGTAGATCACGATGGGGAACGCCATCAGCACGCCCGCCATGATCGACAGCTTGAGCGTGATCATGAACGGCTCCGACGGGTTCAGGTACTTCAGCTTGGTCCCGTGCAGGAACGGCTTGATGGGCCGCACCAAGATGCCCAGCACGTCGTAGTGCGTGACCAGGTAGAAGCCCAGGCCGGTGCACAGCAGCACCGCCCCCAGGCTCCAGATCAGGCGCCAGCGAAGCTCCTCCAGGTGGTCGAAGAACGGCATCTCGCCGGTCGCCGGCCCTTTGTTTCTCATCAGGTGCGTCTCCCCCGCGCGAAAGCTCCCGCCCGTGCTGCGTCGGCAAGCCGTTCAAGATGCCACCCCTGCGCCCGCCCGTCCAGCCGCCGCGCGGCCGTTCGGCGCAAACAAGCGTTCACGGCGTTTCATCCACTGGAACGTTGCCCGCACCGGTGGCGGCAGATCGGACGGACGACGACGGATGGTCCGCATCCTCGCTCCCATCGGCGGGCCGAAGGTCGTCCGTCGCCGGCTCGGACTCCGCATCGGCCTGCGGGGAGGCGCCGGGGAGGGGCAGCTCGCGCTGGTAGCGGCGCACCTCCGTCTGGGCCGAGCGCTCGGCCAGGTCCTTGAGCTCCTCGTAGAACTCCGTGGGGTCCTGAAAGTTTCGGTACACCGAGGCGAAGCGCACGTAGGCGATGTGGTCGCGCGTCTTGAGGCGCGCCATCACCATCTCCCCGATGCGGTGGCTCTCGATCTCCGACTCGTCGCGGCGGTCCAAGGCGCGCTCGATGTCCTCGACCACCGTGTCGATCTCGGTGGGGCTGATGGGGCGCTTGGCGCAGGCGATCTGGATGCTGCGCAGCAGCTTGCGGCGGTCGTACGGCTCCGGCTCGCCGTCGCGCTTGATCACCTGGAGCGGGCGCTCCTCGATGTACTCGTACGTGGTGAAGCGCCGCTGGCAGCGCAGGCACTCGCGGCGGCGCCGCACCGCGCGGCCTTCGCGGCTGGTGCGGGAGTCGACCACGCGGTCGTCGCTGTGGTGGCAGAACGGGCAGCGCATCTATCTCGGTTTCTCGAACTTTTTTGGGAAATGGGCAGGGATGAGGCTCATCGCGGCGGACCGCTGCGGAGCCCGGCGGGAAACTGCCCCCGCCGGTCTCCTCCGCGGGGTCGGGGAGCCTCCTCCTCCGGCGGGCCGATACTGCCTGGCCCGCCTCCGTCCGGGGTCTCCCCGCCCCGGCGTGAGCCTCGCGCACCACGCGCGCGTACGCACCACGCCGCGCGAGTCTCCCGCCGTACATCATCATCTGGATGAAGCAGAAAAGCGGAGTTCCAGGTACTCCCTGCCGACGCGCGAAACCCCATTCCCGTGTGGGACGCGAACCTGCGTGTCCGCCCATCTCTCCGCAGCAGAGACGGTCGGGCGCGTGAACAATCTATCGCAGCCCGACCACGGTCCGACACGCAGGTCGGCCCCTACAGTGCGGCAGCCTCTCAGCGTCGATCGAGACCATCGCCGAAGCAGCATCTCCGCAACCGCCGGTTGTCGACGGCGCCGCCTCTGCACGAACCCCGCCGCACCCGTCGTACCTGCCGTAGAACCATCCGTCCGCTACGCCCGCTCGGATTCGCATGCTGTACGTCCCCTCTCCCACGCGGTTGTGGGAGAGGGTGGCGGCTCTCAGGCCGCCGGGTGAGGGCCCTTCAGTTCAGCCGCGCCAGCTCCTGCCGCGCCTGCGTGGCCTCGGGGGCGCGGGGGTAGGCGCGCACGACCTCATTGAAGCGCGCGCGGGCCTCGGCGCGGTTGCCGCGGGCAAGCTCGATTTGCGCGGCGCGGAAGAGCGCCGTCGCCGCCTTGGGCGCGGTCGGGTACAGCTCGGTCACCCGGTCAAACGCGTCGAGCGCGCGGCCGGGGTCGCGGGTCTGCGCGTACGTCTCGCCCACGTAGTACTGCGCGTCGGGCGCCAGGCGGTTCTGCGGCGACGTGCGCAGCATCTCCTCGAATCCCGCACGCGCCGTGGCGAACGAGCCGCGCCGGTAGGCCCCCAGCGCGGCGTTGTAGATCTCCTCCGGCGTGCCGGACGCGGCCGACGACGACGAGCCCGGCTGCGGCGCGCTGCCACCGGACGAGTCCGCGGCGGCGGCCTGCTGGCGGGCGAGCTCCTGCGTCTGCCGGTCCAGCTGTGCGCGGAGCTGCACCACCTGCGCCTGCCCCTGGCCCGTCAGCTCCTGGATCTGAACCAGCTGCCGCTCCATCTGGAGAAGCCGGTTCGCCAGGTCGCCGCGCGAGCGAACGCCCTGGCTGCTCAGCGAGTCCAGCGTCACCGACATCTGCCGCTGCAGCGAGCGGATCAGCGAATCGGTGGACGCCTGGCGCTGCTGCATGGAGACCAGCTCGCCCCGGACCAGGCGCACGTCGCTCTGCGTGGCGAGGCAGCCTCCCAGCGTGGGCAGGACCACCAACGACAGGATCGCGCGCGCCCTCATCGGATGCCCTCCGGCACGACCGTCACCTCGCCGGCGGTGATGGAGAACTCCGCGCGGCGGTTGCGGGCGAACGCCTGCTCGTCGTCACCCTCCGCCAGCGGGCGTTCCTTGCCGTAGCTGAGGGTGCTGAACCGGCTCACGTCGATGCCGTAGCCGCCGAAGAACGCCCGCACCGCCTCCGCACGCCGCTGGCCGAGCGCCAGGTTGTACTCGGTGGACCCGCGCTGGTCCGCGTTGCCCTCGATGCGCAGGCGGATGCCGGGGTTGGCGCGCATCACCAGCGCCTTGCGCTCCAGGATCGCCTGCGCATCGGGCGACACCTCGTCGCTGTCGTACTCGAAGAACACCATCTCCGTCAGCGCCGCGCGGGCCCCGGCGGTGCGCTGCTCGGTGGCGGCGCGCTCGCGCTCCGTGCGCTCCCGGTCCGCCCGCTCGCGCTCCACGCGGTCGCGCTCGGCCATGGCGATGGAGTCGGCGCGCGCCCGCTCGCGGGTCACGGCGTTGAGCGAGTCAGCGTTCGCGGGCGACGGCCCGTCTGCCGGGTGCTTCTTGCGGCACGCGCCAGCGGAGAGCGCGACGAGGGCGAGCAGGGCGATGTGGCGGGTCTTCATGGCATCTCCTGGCGTGTGGAAACTCCGGCCCGGTGCCGGACGCTGGTCGATCTTTCGAGTAACTGCTGACCTCAGCTGCGAGACGGCGGCGCGGGGCTGAAACGGGGTTCGTGGCGGAGGGTGGCCCCTCCCCCGGCCCCTCCCCCCAAACTGCCTGGGGGAGGGGAGAATTCGGATGCGGGCCGGTGGTTTGGGTCTGCGGTGAGCTGGTCACGGTAGGGTGCGGCTCTTCGGCTGGGCCGGAGCGGGAAGGTCGGATTACAGATCCGCCATCAACCGCCAGCCGGTCCTCCGCTCCGCATCGTCCTCACCCCGCTCGCCGGAAGCGCAGCCCCAACTCTAATCTGGCGATCCGAGAAAACCTCACCCCACCGTGGACCAAGCTCCCCTCCCCCAGGCAGTTTTGGGGGAGGGGCTGGGGGAGGGGGCCTCCTCCCAGCCCGCACCTACCCTTACGACCCGACCCGCGACAGCACCGGCGACCAGGCGGGCAGCCCCAGGCCGCCGCCGCGGACGAGCGCCCTGGTGCGGCCGGTCACCGTGTCGAGCACGAAAAGGCCGCCGCCGTCGCGGTCCGAGGCGAAGACCACGTGGCGGCCGTCGGGCGCCCAGCTCGGGTCCTCGTTACGGCCGTGGTCGGTGAGCAGGCGCGTGCCGCCGCCGTCCACCTTGGTGCTGACGATCTGGAAGCTGCCGCTCACGCGCGTGTGGTATGCGATCTCGCCGCCGGCGGGCGACCAGTCCGGCGACGCGCTGTAGCCCTTCCGGCCGTACACGTAGTCCGAGACGAGCGAGGCGCTGCCGCCCGGCGACATCACGTAGATCTGCGGCTCGCCCAGGCGGTCCGAGACGAAGGCGAAGCGCCGCCCGTCCGGCGACCAGCTCGGCGAGAACGATGCGTATCGCCCGCCCCGCGTCTGCTGCTGGAGGCCGCGGCCGGGCGCCCACGTCGCCACCTCCGTCTCCGTCCCCACCGTCGTGGCGAACGCGATCGTCTGCCCGTCGGGCGCATACGACGGGGTGATGTTCAGCCCCGCGCGGTCGGAGACCAGCCGGTCCGCGCCGGTCGCCAGGTCGCGCTCATACAGGAACGGGCCCGCGCGACGGAAGGACGTGTAGGCGATGCGCCCGCCGTCCGGCGACCACGCGGGCGACAGCGCGATCGACCCGTCGCTCGTGAGACGCGTCGCGCCTTCGCCGTCCGAATCGACCAGCCAGATCTCCTTCGATCCACGCCCCGCGACGGTGTAGGCAATGCGCGAGGCGGCGAAGCCGGGCTGGCCGGTCGCCCAGCGCACCGCCGCGTCGGAGACGGCGTGCGCGGCCATGCGGAAGGCGCGCGTGCCCGGCGCCGGCAGGTCGAAGCTGCGGCTGCCGCGCACCTGGTTGTAGACGACGTCGGTGAGCGCGAGGTCCACCGTGACGCCGCCGGGGCGCGGGCGGACGGTGCCGGAGAGGACGAGGTCGGCACCGCGCTGCTTCCAGAGCGCGGCGTTGACCGGGTCGCCGGGGCGCGTGCCGGGGTCGGCGTCCTTCACCTCGAAGCGGTCGCTGAAGTCCAGGTCACGGCGCACCACGTCACGCAGCTGCGCGGCCGCGGCGTCCGCGCCGAACGGCAGCACCACGAAGCCGGGCTTGTACTCCGTCGTCTGGTAGACGAGGCCCAGGCGCACGCCGGTGGTGTCCTGCGCGCGCGCGGCGGCGGGCAGGGCGAGCGCGAGGGCGGCGAGCAGCGCGGGGAGCTTGCGAAGGCGCATCGGGAGGCGGTCGGGGAGGATGCGGATGGTCAGCGCGGGGGCGAGAAGTCGAAGGTCACGGCCAGTCGGTCGCCGCCGAAGGCGTGGGGCAGTGGCCCGAACGCGCCGTCGCGGCCCGCCGTCTCCACCGCCTCCATGGCGGCAGCGCGGAAGGTGTAGCTGCCGCTGCCACCCGCGATCTGCATGTCCTTCACGCTGCCGTCGCGCTCGATCCAGAAGCGCACCGACGCGCGGTCGGTCGTGGAGCCGGCCGGCGGGCGGAAGTAGCGGCGCACCTGGCGGATGATGTTCTCCAGGTACGTGCGGTCCACGAAGTCCGCGCCGGCCGTGCGCACGTTCAGCCCCTCGCCGCCCGCGGTCGACGCAACAGGCTTCGGCCCCGTCGCGGGGACGGGACGCGTGCCGGTGCCCGTCGTCCCCAGCCCCGGCCGTCCGGGTGCGGCGGGAGATGCGGGTCGTCCGTTCGCGTTGGATGCCGGGCCCGCCGGCTTCGTCGCTCCGGTCGCAGGCCGCGTGGCCGGATTCGCGCCCGGCCGCGCGGGCGGAGTTGCCGGCCGCGCATCCGCCGGCTTACTCGCGGGCGGAGACGCGGGCCTCGCGGGCGTCTCGCGCGGCGGCGCGGGCTGCGGGCGCGGCGCGTCAGGCTTCCTTGTAGGCGCGGGAGCGGGCGAGGGTTCCCTCGGCGGCGGCGAAGGCGCGGCGGCGGGCGCGGAAGGCTTCGGCTGCGGGGCCGCGGGCGGGGCGGATGCGGGCGCTGTCGGCTGAGGCGCGGCGGATGCGGGTGCCGCCGACGCATCGGGCTGAGGCGGGGCGGGCGTGGTGGATGCGGGATCGACCGCCGCGGGCGTGCCGGGCGACTCCATCGGCGGCTCGGAAGGCAGCGGACCAAGCTGATTCGCATCGGGAGAGACGATGTCGATCTTGTAGATGCGCATCTTCGGCGCTGCAACGGCGCCCCCGGCCGTCGCGAGAACCAGCGCGACGAGGCCGCCGTGCAGCACCGCGGAGGCGCCGAGGGCGGCCTTGAAAGACGTGCGCTTGCGGGCGGGGCGGCGGGCTCTCATGCGGGGGTGCCCCCTCCCGCTCGCTTAGGCTCGCACCCTCCCCCGCAAGCGGGAGAGGGTTGGGGGTTCGGTGCACGCCGGATCCACCGATGCGCGCGGAAGCCATTGGGGTTAGTCCGCGAAGGCGGACTTTGCGCAGTCGTTGCCGCGGTTTCAACCGCCAGGCCAGCCGGGGCGATGCCCATCTCACGACGCCGATCCGCATCTCCCGAGCACACCCGAGCATTCCGGATGCGATGAATCGCACCCCTACAGTAGAGATCGGCGCGGGAGGCGGGGACGATGGGCATCGTCAGCGGGGGGCGGTGGTGGAGCCGGGCTCGGGCTCGGCGATGAGGCCGACGGTGGCGACATCGGCGGCCTTCATGGCACCCAGGACTTGAACGACGCGGCCGTAGGGGACGCCCTCGTCCGCACGCAGGTAGACACTGTGGGCGCCCTTCGCGCGCACCATCTCCGGGAAGGCGGCCTCGAACTCCTCCCATTTCGTGGGCGCGTCGCCGATGTAGATGGCGCCCGCGCGGTCGATGGTCACCGTCACGCCCTCGGGCGAGGGGACGGACTCGGTCTTGGCCTTGGGCACCTTCACCTCCACGCCGCCCGCCATCATCGGCGCGGTGATCATGAAGATGACGAGCAGGGTGAGCGCCACGTCCACCAGCGACGTGACGTTGATCTCGGCGCTCACGCTCAGGTCGCGCGACCCACGGCGGCGCCTGGGCATCAGATGCGCCCTTCGCGCGCCAGCGTGCCGATGAACTCGCTGCTGAAGCCCTCCAGCTCGTTCATGATCAGGTTCATCCGCGCCGTCAGGTAGTTGTAGCCCATCGCCGCGGGGATGGCGACGACCAGCCCGCCCGCCGTGGCCACCAGCGCCTCCGCGATGCCCGGCGCGACCGCGTTGATGCTGCTCGAACCGGCGTCCGACACGCCCACGAACGAGTTCATCACGCCCAGGACGGTGCCCAGCAGCCCCAGCAGCGGCGAGACGGTGGCGATGATCGCCAGCCAGTAGATGCCGCCCGTGAGCTCGTCGCGCTCCTCGCCTTCCTCCTTCTCCAGGACCAGGCGGAGCACCTCCAGCTGCGCCGGGCTCAGGCCGCGCACGTCGCTGCCGGCGCGCGCGGCGCCGGGCCGCAGGTCGCTGAAGAAGCTCATCCCACGACGGAAGACGCGGGTGAAGGGCGACTCCGGCAGCGCGATGATGGCTTCGTACGCCGCATCCAGCCGCTCCGCGCCCTCCAACCGGTCCAGGAACAGGTCCGACTCGCGGCGCAGGCGGCGGAACTGGAGGATCTTCCACACGATCAGCCCCCACGACAGGAGCGAGAAGACCGCGAGCACCGCCATGATGATCTTGGTGGATGGCGTGCCCTGCGCGATCATCTCCCAGACGCGCGCGAACTCGTTGTGCGCGCCCTGGGGAGCCGCCTGCATCATGCGTCTGCCTCGGATGTGGGATGTACGGCGGGGGAAGGTTCCGGCTCTGCGGACGGCTCCGGGCCGTCGCGCTCCAGCTCCAGCTCGAAGAGGTAGCGCACCGTGTCGAGCACGGCGGTGCCGCGGCCGTTGCCGGCGGCGTCCCGCAGGCGCACGGTGGGCGCGTGCAGCAGCTTGGCGAGCAGCGCGCGGGTGAGCGCATCCACCGCCTCGCGGTCCGCTTCCGGGAGATGGGCGAGCGCCTTGAGCGCGCGGTCCACCTCGGCGCGGCGCAGGCGTTCGCCGCGGTCGCGCAGGGCGCGGATGGTGGGGACCACCGCGAGAGACGAGTACCAGGCCCAGTATTCCTCCACGCCCTGCGCCACGATGGCCTCGGCGGCGGGGAGCTGCGCGCGGCGGCGGCCCAGGTTCGCGTCGACGATCTGCGTCAGGTCGTCCACGTTGTAGAGGAAGACGTTGGGCTCGTCACCCACCGCGGGCTCCACGTCGCGCGGGATGGCGATGTCGATGATGCACAGCGGCTTCTTCGCGCCGCCGGGCAGCGCGTTCCGCAGCCGCTCGCGCGTGAGCACGGGGTGCGGGGCAGATGTGGAGCAGACGACGATGTCCACCTGCGGCAGCGCCGTGGCGAAGTCGTCCAGCCGCACCGCCTCGCCGCCGAACTTCGCCGCCAGCTCCTTCGCACGCTCGAAGGTGCGGTTCGCCACGATAGCCGTGCGCACGCCCTCGCCCGCCAGGCACTCCAGCGTCAGCTCGCTCATCTCGCCCGCGCCGAGGACTAGGGCGCGGCGGCCCTTGAGCGAGCCGAAGATCTTCTTCGCCAGCTCCACCGCGGCGGAGGGGACGGAGGCGGCGCCGGTGCCCAGGCCCGTCTCGCTGCGCACGCGCCCGCCGACGGAGAAGGCGTTCTGGAAGAGGCGGTTGAGGGAGGGGCCGACCACCGGGCCCCGCTCCCCCGCGACCTCGCGCGCCACGGCGTAGGCTTCCTTCGCCTGCCCCTGGATCTGCGGCTCGCCCAGGATCATCGAGTCGAGGCCCGAGGTGACGCGGAAGAGGTGCTCGGCGGCGAGGCGGTCGCGGTGCTCGTACAGGTACGGCGCGGCCTGCGCGGGCGTCGCGCCGATCTTGCGGGCCAGCAGCTCGCGCGCGGCGTCCGTCCCCGAGCCGTCGTCCGGCAAGGCGAGGTACAGCTCGGTGCGGTTGCAGGTGGAGAGCAGCACCGCCTCGCCGGCCGACGCGGCGGACGCGGCGAGCAGCGCGCCCGGCATCTCCGCGCGGCCGAACGCGAAGCGCTCGCGCACCTCGATGGGGGCCGTCCGGTGGCTGACGCCTACGACTGCGAGAGGCATCGGGAGATGCGGGACTCCACTTCCTCGTCGCGGCCCGCGATGGCCACGTCCAGGAAATCGGGTGTGATCAGGCTGAACCAGAGTGCGCGCCGCCGGTCCTCGTCGTCAGGCCAGCGCGCCTGCACGTCCGTCCGAAGCTCCGCCAGGCGGCGCGCCGCGCGTCCGAGCCCCGGCGTGACGACGGACTCGATCCGCTCCTTGAGGCGCCGCGCCAGCAGCGGCGCCGCGCCGCCGGTCGAGAGCGCGACGACGACGTCGCCCTGCCGGATCGAAGCGGGGAGGTGGAACATCGACCCTTCCCCGTCGTCGGCCATGCTGACGAGCGCGCCGTCCGCCGAAGCTTCGGCGGCGACGGCGGCGTTGACGTCCGCATCGTCCGTCGCGGCGAAGACGAGGTGGCGGCCGAGCGCATCTCCCGCCTGGTATCTCCGGAGATGCAGGTCGATCCGGCCCGCATCTCCCGAAGCGCGGATCTCGTCCGTCACCTCGGGCGCGACAACGACGGGGGATGCGCCCGCATCCACCAGCCCGCGCACCTTGCGCTCCGCCACGGCGCCGCCGCCTACGACGAGGATGCGGCAGCGCGCCACGTCCAGCATCAGGGGATAGAGGCTCATAGGAACCCCGCCCCGGCGGTCGCGGCGCGCAGCAGGACGTACGATACCACCACCACGGCGAACCCCAGCACCGACGCGTACGCCGCCCGCTCGCCGCGGCGCCCGCCGCCCGCGCGCACGGCCAGCGCGGCCGCGAAGACGAGCCACGAGAGTACCCCCCAGATCACCTTGGGGTTTCCGGGGCCCAGCACGCGGTGGAAGCGCTCCGTCCACGCCCAGCCCACGCCCAGCGCCAGCGTGAGGAAGGCGAGGCCGATCATCAGCGCGCGCTTGCCCATGCGGTCCAGCGTGTCGAGCGGCGGGAAGAAGCGGAACACGGCGCCGAAGTGCTTGTTCTTCAGCTCGCGGAACTGGAGCAGGTACATGAGCCCCGCCGCGAACGCCACCGTCAGACCTGCGTAGCCCACCATCGCCAGGACGACGTGGAGGACGAACCACGGCCCGCGGAACGCCATCACCTCGCCGTCGGGCCGCACGCCCGCCCACTCGGCCGCGGCGGCGACCACGGCCGCGACGGGGACGAGGACGAGGCCGATGGGGCCCGTCTTCCCCAGCGTCGCCACGCCCAGCGAGCCCAGGCCGATGAGCAGCGCGAGCACGGAGAGAGACGGGCCGAGGCCGACCAGGGGCAGCTCGCCCCAGAAGCGGGCGTAGGCCACCAGCGCGGCGACGTGAACGGCGACGGCCGCGGCCACCACGAGGGTGGCCACGGCGGGCAGGCGCCGGTTCCCGCGCGCGAGCGACAGGACCAGCAGGACCGCCGCCACTGCGTACAGCGCGAGGGCGGCGTGGTGCAGCGCGTCGGTCATCGGTCGCGGTGAGGGACGGTGGAGCGCCCAAGCAGCGGCGCCCTTCCGCGGGGAAGGGCGCCGGGGGCCGCCGGGGCTGCCTGCGACGCCACGCCCGTCAGGGCATGCGCGCCACGCGGCGCACCGGCAGGCCCAGGTCCAGCGCGGGCTGCTGCAGCGCCACCACGCGCACGGTGGCGGTGTTCGCCATCACCCGCACCACCTGCAGGGATGCGACGGCGATCTCGGGCTGGCGGCCCCACGACATCTGCGTGGCGGGCTTGAAGGCCTGGAACTCGTCGCCCTCCTTGATCCCGCCCTGCCGGCCCACGTCCAGGAAGGCCAGCGCCTCGGTGGTCTGCACGGCGTGCGGCTCGGCGAAGCCCACGATGCGGCCGTCCAGCCCGCGGCGGTCCTCGCTGGGCGACACGCCGGCGCGCACCGGGAAGCGCTCGGCGGGCAGCGCCAGGTCGTTCACGTCCATGCGGTCGTAGAGCCGCGTGACCACCACCGTCGCCACGCCGCCATCCACCGCCGCAACGGTGCCGATGCCGGTGGAGTGGTAGATGCGCCCGAACGGCGGCACCTGGTCGCCCAGCCGCACGAAGTGCATGCGGTCGCCGATGCGCAGCCCGCCGGCCTGGCCCAGCGCCACGAAGATGCGGTCGTACGGGGCGATCTGCGGGTCCGCCTGGATGTGCGCCACCGTGGCCTGCTCCACCGCCGCCACGCGCCCGATGGGCGAGACCTCGGCGGGGGCGGCGACGAACGAGGCACGGTAGAAGTCGCCCACCGTCACCGCCGGCACGTCGGCCGTGCCCGCGGCGCGGATGGAGAGCGTGCGGTTGCGGGCGCCCGTGTCTACCGGGTAGAAGACGGTGCGGTCGCCGCCCTCGGCCGCGGCCACGCGCGCGCCGTCGGGAAGGACGAGCTGCTGGCGCGGGTAGATGAGCGCGGGGTCGTGCACCACGGCGGTGTTCAGCCGGAAGATGTCGGGCCACAGGAAGGGGTCCGACAGGTACGACCGGGCGATGTCCCACAGCGTCTCGCCCTTCTGCACCACGTGCACGCGGTCCTGCGCCGGGGCGGCGGGCTGCTGCTGTGCCGCGAGCGGCGTGGCGGCCAACAGGCCGGCGACGACGAGGGATGACGTTCTCACGAAGCCTCGGAGGGGTTGTACGGGCGAGTGCGGGGTGCCACGGACGCGGCGCTGCTTTTCGCGGCCCGCGCGCCCGCCGCCAGCGCGCGCCCAGGGGCGGTGCCTCACGGGTGCAACAGTAAGGCGCGCGGGGGCGGATGGCAAGGCGAAGCGGGCCCCGGGGCGGCAGTTGCGGCGCCGGAGCGTCCATGGAGAGGGGTTTCGGAGCCCCGCTCGCCGCCAGATGTGTGCCCATCGCCGCCGGAGACGCCATCCACCGCACCCGCAACGGCTTGCACGTCGTGGGATGCACGGCCGTCCATCTCCCGCTCCGAAACACGCTGCTCCGCGCGCAAACTTTTCCGCGTGCGGTCGTCCGGCGAAACCGGTCCCGCCGCGGATCAACCCGGTTCCTGTTTTTTCGGAACGTAGACGAGCGGCTTCCACGCCGTGTACACCCGCTCGCGCTCCGCCTCCCAGAAAGCCCGGTCTTCCTCGTCCGAAGGCAGCAGGCCCAGCTGGTTGGCGAGCACGTAGAACCCAGGACCCGGGATTCCCGTCACGCTCACGCTCACGCACAAAGCACTGAGCATGGGGCGGCCCGCAGCATGCTCGTCGTCCGAGATCTCTCCCAGCAGATGCCCGACCTGGGCTCCCATGTATGAGCCCCTGGGCGGCAACCCGGTCACGGCCGCGATCTGCTGGTAGGTCACCGTCCCCCGAAAGCGGGCGGCATCCAGCAGCTCCTTGAAGGCGAAGAAGTAGGCGGGCGTTCCGCGATACTTGGATGGGACCACGCTCATCGTCGTTTCTCCTTCGTCTGGTCAGTGGCGGCCGGCCTGCGCCGCGTGCGCATCACTCGCGCCGCAAAGCAATGGTCGGTCACGGGAGCGGCTGTTCACGACGCCGTGGCCGCTGGTGGCGCTTGGCTGGCTGTCTATATTCAAGCATCGCAAAAGCGGAACGAGGAACGAGCGGAGGTTGGATGAGGATCGGATCGATCGTGAGAGGCGCGGCCACGGGCGCCGCGCTGCTGTTTTCTGCCGGGACGGGTTTCGCGCAGCACGCGCACGGCGAGCCGGCGCGCCCGGACTCCGCCGCGATGGGCGGGATGAAGGGCATGGCGGGGATGGAGATGCACGGCATGGGCGCGATGGACGGCCCGCTGGGCATCCCCTTGAGCCGCATGGGCTCCGGCACGAGCTGGGTGCCCGACGCGTCGCCCATGCACGCGAAGCACTTCTCCGCCGGCGCGTGGGAGATGATGCTGCACGGCGTGGCGTTCGGCTACTACGACCGGCAGGGCGGCCGCCGGGGCGAGCACCAGGCCGGCAGCGTCAACTGGGCGATGCTGATGGCCGCGCGCCCGCTCGCCGGCGGGCGCCTCCAGCTGCACGGGATGATGAGCGCCGAGCCGTTCACGGTGGCGGACGGCGGCTACCCGCTGCTGCTCCAGACGGGCGAGACCTACCGCGGCGCCCCGCTGCACGACCGGCAGCACCCGCACGACCTGTTCATGGAGCTGTCGGCCGGCTACCAGCGGGCGGTGGCGCGGAACCTGGGCGTGGAGCTGTACCTGGCGCCGGTGGGCGAGCCCGCCATCGGCCCGGTCGCCTTCCCGCACCGTCCGTCCGCCACGAACGACCCGTTCGCGCCGCTGGGGCACCACTGGCAAGACGCGACGCACATCACCTTCGGCGTGGCGACGGCGGGCGTCTTCTCGCGCACATGGAAGCTGGAGGGCTCGGTGTTCAACGGCCGCGAGCCCGACGCGGAGCGCACCGACTTCGACTTCCGGCGGCTGGACTCGTACTCCGCGCGGGCGACGCTGAACCCGTCCGCGGCGTGGAGCCTGAGCGCGTCGGCCGCCTACCTCGACAGCCCGGAGGAGCTGCATCCTGACGATTCCGAGCGGCGCTTCGCCGTCTCCGCGATGCACGGGCGGCGCTTCGGGCGCGCGGGGCAGTGGTCGAGCGCGGTGGGATTCGGGGGCAACAAGCACGCGCACGGTGGCCTGGAGCCCAGCTTCCTCGCGGAGAGCAACCTGGACCTGGACGCGCGCAACTCCGTGTTCGGGCGCGCGGAGTACGTGCGGAAGAGCGGCGAAGACCTGGTGCTCGCGGGCGTGCCGGGCGATGCGGAGTTCGGCGTGGGCGCGCTGTCGCTGGGCTACGTGCGCGAGGTCGCGTCGCTCGGGTGGATGAGCGCGGGCGTGGGCGTGCGGGGCTCGGTCAACTTCGTGCCGGCCGCGCTGGAATCCGCCTACGGGAGTCGGACTCCGACGGGCTGGTCGGTTTACGTCCGCCTTCGCCCGAAAGCGATGGAGATGGCGTCCGCCCCGGCCGCGAGCCCTCGCCCTGTCGCGGCGCGACCGGTGCCGCTCCGCGCGCGGCCGGACACGCTCGCGCACCCCGCCGAGCATCGCCACACGCCCGGCATGAAGATGCCCGCCGCGCCGGATTCGATGCCGGGAATGCGGATGCCGGCCGATTCGATGCCGGGAATGAAGATGCCGCCGCCCGATTCGACCAAGACGCCGCTCGATACGATCAAGACGCCGGCCGAGCACCATCATCCGAGCGCCGATGCCATGGCGACTGCCACCGATGCGCATCCCGCCGGCCGACGTGCGATCATGCCGGGAGATGCACATCCGCTCGCATCTGCCGCGCTCTTGCCGAATGCGGCGTCTGGCGGCACCGTGTCGGGCCGCGCGGAGCGGAAGCACGCGGTGGGGTGACGCCCGGCGCGTGAACCCGCAGCTACAACCGCACGAAGCCGACCTGCGTCGGCTGCTGCCGCGCCTTCGACCCGTCTCGACAACATCTCAGTTCGCCGGTTCGTAGTGCGCGGACCCACATCGTCTCAGGGCGCCGTCTTCGGGCGGCGCTCTTCCCTCACCTGCTCCGTCCATGCCGGCCGTTCCGATCCACACGCCCGCCGCCGCGCGCATCCACGCCTTCTCGCCTGGGTGGCTGACGGCGGTCGTGGCCGTGCTGCTGCTCGCGCTGCTGCCTGCGACCGCGCATGCGCACGGGCATCTCACGCACTCCGCGCCCGCGGCAGATGCGACGCTGCATGTAGTGCCCGCGGAGCTTCGGCTGACGTTCAGCGAGGCTCCGGAGCTCGGGTTCACCGAGATTCGCCTCGTTGGCCCCGACAGCGCGGAGGTGGCGCTCGGCGGCATGGCGATCCCGGCGGATTCGCCGCGAACGGTGGTGGTGCCCGTCCGCGGCGCGCTCGCGGCGGGCAGCTACACGGTGATCTGGAAGATGGCGGGCATGGACGGGCACCCCATGCACGGCGGCTTCTCGTTCGTCATCGCCCCCGGCGCGTCGGGCATCGCGACATCATCCGTCGCGGCTCCGTCGGGAGATGCGAACGCGGCGGCGGCTGCGCATCTCCCGAATCCGGCGGTCACGTCCCAGCAGACGCATCTCGCGCGGCACGCGTCCGCAGCTTCGGAGGATGATGACGCGGGCGCGGAGGCGCCGTGGTACGTCGTGGTTCGATGGATGGAGCTCACGGCGCTGCTGGTGGTGATCGGCGCGGCGGCGTTCCACCTGCTGGTCCTGCGCCCGCTGGACGCCTCCGAGCCGGCCATCGCGGCGGATGCGCGGCGGGCGGCGGCCACGCTCGGGATGCGCGGCGCGGTGCTGCTCGCCGTCTCCGCGCTGCTGCGCCTGTTCGCGGAGTCCGCGGCGATGCACGGTGGCTCGCACGCGCTGGACGGCGGCCTCCTGGGCGAGATGGTGATGCGGACGGCGTGGGGCTGGGCGTGGCTGCTCCAGGTCGCCGCATCCATCGCCGCGGCGGCGGCGTTCGCGTCGGCGCGGCGGGACGGAGGTCGTGGATGGATGCTGGCCGCGGTCGCGGCGGCGGTGCTGGCGTTCACGCCCGCGCTCTCCGGCCACGCCGTCGCGGCGGAGCATCTCCGCGCGCTGACGGTGCTGGCGGACGGGCTGCACGTCCTCGGGGCGGGCGGGTGGCTGGGCAGCCTGCTGATGCTCGTCGCCGCGGGTCTTCCGGCCGCGCTCCGTGCGGGCGAGGACGAGCGCGGGACCGCGGCCGCACGGCTGGTGCACGCGTTCTCACCCGCGGCGCTCGCGTGCACGGTGCTCGTGATCGCGACGGGCCTCTTCGCGGCGTGGGTGCACGTGGGCAGCCTGCGCGGCCTGGCCGGCACACACTACGGACGGCTGCTGATCGTCAAGATGGCGATCCTGCTGGTGACGGTGACGGTTGGCGCGTACAACTGGCGCATCGTCCGCCCGGGGCTGCGCGACGAGGACGGCGCGCGGCACCTCCGCGGCTCCGCCAAGTTCGAGCTGGCAACGGGGCTGCTCATCCTCCTCGTCACCGCCATCCTCGTCGCTACCCCCACGGCGGTGGACCTGGCGGCGAGGTAACGGCGGGTCCCCTCCCCGCCTCGCTTGGGCTCGACGACCCTCCCCCAAAACTGCCTGGGGGAGGGTTTTGCGTCTGGCAGTGTGACGCATCTTCGGAAGCAGCCGTGCGGCAGGGCGGAACGGCGGAGGCCGCGCGTCGGCGGAAGACGCTGCGGGTGCTTGCGAGGAGTGCGGAGAGGACGGCACGTTGAGGATCAGCGCTGCCGTCAATCCGGGAGTTTCGGTGCGGCGGTAGCCTCGCCTGGCGCGTAAACGCGCGGGCTACGACGGCGCGAAGACCGCTACGCGGCCTGCGGCGGAGCGCCGGTCCCGTCTCGGAGCATCCTTCACGGAGCCGATGAGCACACGCGGCTTCCATCTCACCTTCCTTACGCCATCTCCCGAAAAGCCATGAGATCAGCGCGCCGCAGGGTGCTGGCCGCAGCGGTGCTCGTCGCGGCCTCGCACGTATCCACGCTCCAGGCACAGATAGATCCGCGCGCGTATGGTGAGCTGCGGTGGCGGATGATCGGGCCGTTCCGCGGCGGGCGGACGGTGGCGGCGACCGGGGTGCCGGGGCAGCCGAACGTGTTCTACATCGGCGTGAACAACGGCGGGGTGTGGAAGACGACGGACTACGGGCGCGTGTGGACGCCGGTGTTCGACGAGCAGCCCACCGGCAGCGTGGGCGCCATCGCCGTGGCACCGGGCGACGCGAACACCGTCTACGTGGGCAGCGGCGAGGGGCTTCAGCGGCCGGACCTCTCCACCGGCGACGGCATCTACCGCTCGACCGACGCGGGCAAGACGTGGACGCACCTGGGCCTGCGCGACGGGCAGCAGATTCCCGCTGTGACGGTGGACCCGCGCGACCCGCGGCGGGTGTTCGCGGCGGTGCTGGGGCACGCGTACGGCCCCAACGCGGAGCGCGGCGTCTTCCGCTCGGCCGACGGCGGGCAGTCGTGGGAGAAGGTGCTGTACCGCGACGAGAACACGGGCGCCGTGGAGGTCGCGCTCGACCCGCGCGACCCGCAGACGGTGTACGCGGTGCTGTGGGCCGCGCGCCAGGCGCCGTGGGAGATCGGCGGCTCGTTCACGCTCTCGGCGAACAACGGGCTCTTCAAGTCCACCGACGGCGGGACGACGTGGCGGCAGCTGGGCGGCGGACTGCCGGGTACGGCGGACGGGCTAGGGCGGATGGGCATCGACGTCTCCCGCAGCGATCCGCGCCGCGTGTACGCCATCGTGAGCGCGCGGCGCCGCGGCGGCCTGTACCGCTCGGACGACGGCGGCGAGAGCTGGACGATGGTGAACGCCGACCCGCGCCTGTACGAGCGCGACGGCGACTTCAACGAGGTGCGCATCGACCCCGCGAACCCGGACGTGCTGTACATCGCCAACGTGGTCGCGTGGAAGAGCACCGACGGCGGGAAGACGTTCGCGGCGCTGCGGGGCGCGCCGGGCGGCGACGACTACCACCGCTTCTGGATCAACCCGCAGGACCCGGCCACCATCCTGCTCGCCAGCGACCAGGGCGCGGTGGTGACGGTGAACGGCGGGCGCACGTGGAGCTCGTGGTACAACCAGCCCACCGCGCAGATCTTCCACGTGGCCACCGACGAGCAGTTCCCGTACAACGTGTACGGCTCGCAGCAGGAGAGCGGGTCGGTGGGCATCAGCAGCCGCGGCGCGGACGGCGAGATCACGTTCCGCGAGTGGCACCCGGTGGGCGTGGAGGAATACGGCTACGTGGCGCCGGACCCGCTGAACCCGGACCTGGTGTACGGCGGCAAGCTCACGCGCTGGGACCGCCGCACGGGCCAGGTGCAGGACATCTCCCCGAAGGCGTTCCGCGACAGCACGTACCGCCTGGTGCGTACGCAGCCGGTCGTCTTCTCCCCCGCCGATCCGCACATGCTGCTCTTTGCGAGCAACGTGGTGTGGAAGACGACCACCGGCGGGCGCGAGTGGGCGCGGATCAGCCCGGATCTGACCCGGGAGATGGCGGGCGTGCCCGCGAACCTGGGCGTGTTCGCGGCGCAGGACCCGGAGCACGGGCGGCATCGCGGCGTCGTGTACGCTCTCGCCCCGTCGCCGCTGGATGCGGGACGCATCTGGGCGGGCACGGACGACGGGCTGATCCACGTGACGGCGGACGGCGGCGCGCACTGGCGCAACGTGACGCCGCCCCAGCTCGGGCCCTGGGCGAAGGTGTCGATCCTGGAGGCCTCGCACTTCGACACCGCGACGGCGTACGCGGCGATTAACACCTTCCGGCTGGACGACCTGCGGCCCCACATCTACCGCACGCACGACGGCGGGCGGACGTGGACGGAGATCGTGGCGGGGATCGCGGACGGCGGGATCGTGAACGTGGTGCGCGAGGACCCGGAGCGGCGCGGGCTGCTGTACGCGGGGACAGAGCGCGAGGTGTACGTGAGCGCCGACGACGGCGGGCACTGGCAGTCGCTGCGGCTGAACATGCCGGCGAGCTCGATCCGCGACCTCGTGGTGCACCATCAGGACCTCGTGGTCGGTACGCACGGGCGCTCGTTCTGGATCCTGGACGACGTGACGCCGCTCCGGCAGGCGGACGCGCGCACGCTGGCCGCCGACGCCGCGCTCCTGCGCCCGGTCCCGGCAGTCCGCGCCCGCTGGAGCACGTACACCGACACGCCGCTGCCGCCGGACGAGCCCGCGGGCCAGAACCCGCCGGACGGCGCGGTGATCGACTATTGGCTGGGCCGTGACGCGCGCGGACCGGTGATGCTGGAGGTGCTGGACGCGTCGGGGAACCTCGTCCGCCGCTTCTCGTCGGCAGATTCGGTGACGGCGGTGGAGACGACCGGCAACGTGCCGTGGTACTGGATCCGCCCGCCGCAGCGCATCTCCACGGCGGCGGGGATGCACCGGTTCGTGTGGGACCTGCACCACGCCGACCCGGCGGTGGCGGAGCACGAGTATCCCATCAGCGGCGTGCCGATGAACACACCTCGCGAGCCGCGCGGCCCGTGGGCGCTGCCGGGCGGCTACACCGTGCGCCTCTCCGCTGGCGGGCGCTCGTACACGCAGCCGCTCACGGTGCGCATGGACCCGCGCGTCCGCACGTCCGAGGCGGGCCTGGCGCAGCAGTTCGCCCTCTCGGCCACGCTCGTGGATGCGCTGCACCGCCAGTCCGACGCGATGCGGCGGCTCGGGGCGCTCCGCACTCAACTCCAGGCCGCGCACGGCCGTGCCGCCCCCGCGCTCGCGGCGGAGGTGGATTCGCTGGACGCGAGAATCGCCCGCTTTGCAGACGGCGACGGAGGCGCCGCGGGGCTGGAGCGGCTGGGAGGCGAGCTCGCATCGCTCTACGCCAACATCCAGAGCGCCGACGTCGCGCCGACTCCCGTCACGACGACGGCCGCCGCGGACCGCATCCGCATGCTGGACGCGGCGCTCGCCCGCTGGAGCGCGCTGAGGACCGACGTCTCCGCGACCAGCGCCCGCCTCCGCGCCGCCGGCCTCCCTCCGCTCGACCTAGGCCCGTAGGACGGTGTTTGCCGGCGGCCGCATCGTGTCCGCCGAACGTCGCACCCACGTCGCCCACCAGTTCACGGTCATGCAGGGCTACGAGAACCGGTACTTGTAGCGGTACAGTCGCCGAACGAGGGCGAGGCGGGTGAGGGCGCGGCGCGGTCGCGAGCAGCGGAGGGGGCGCGGCGGCGGGGCTAGCATCCGCCCGAAGCTGGACGGACAAGGTGCAGCGCTGGCCGAAGTGCGGCCGGCGCTTCTCGTGAGGGGGAGACGAACGAGCCGGCTCCTGTCGTGGACCCGCGGCCGCGCGCATCCGATTCGGACGAAACGCCGCCGGGGGACAGGCTTTCCAGGTGTGTGGTGGTGAGCAAGGATCTTGCATCA
>DASRQW010000056.1 GCA_035696245.1 Longimicrobiaceae bacterium
CCTGCGGCCGGCGCCGGCAAGGACGTGCGCCGCGCGCCCGCCGGGCCGAAGGGCGAGGTCCAGCGCGCCGCGGGAGCATCACCGGAGGACAAGGTCCAGCGCGCCGCGGGAGCATCCCCTGAAGACAAAGTCCAGCGCGCCGCGGGAGCATCCTCCGACGACAAGGTCCAGCGCGCCGCGGGAGCATCCCCGGAAGACAAGGTCCAGCGTGCGGCGGGAGCGTCTCCGGAGGACAAGGTCCAGCGCGCGGCGAAAGCAGACGAGAAGGTGCAGCGCGCCGCGTCACCCGCCTCGAAGGACACGCTCCAGCGCGCGCCGGCCGAGCCCGGCGTGGAGGGCCCCGGGCACGCCGGCGGGGTGAAGCATCCCACGGCCGACGCCGGCACCGACGACCGGAGGGCGCAGCGCGCAGCCGAGGGGGCGGCGCCCACCGTGACCCAGGACGTGGACCGGCGGCTGGACCAGGCGGAGGGGCGCGGCGCGGCGCTGGACCCCGGCGTGCGCCACGGCATGGAAGGCCGACTGGCCACCGACCTGTCGGGCGTGCGCGTGCACACCGACGGCGAGGCGGGCTCGCTGGCCAAGCGGCTCGACGCCAGGGCGTTCACCACCGGGCAGGACGTGTTCTTCGGCGAGGGGCAGTACGACCCCGGCAGCCGCAAGGGCCAGCAGCTGATCGCGCACGAGCTGGTGCACACCGTCCAGCAGAAGGGCGACGGCGGACCCCGCCGCGCCGCGCGGGCCACCACCGTCAGCCAGCCCGGCGAGCCCGCCGAGGTCGAGGCCGAGACCATCGCCCAGCGCGTGACCGAGGGCGCGCACCCCGCGCCGGCGAAGGCCGGGAACGGCGGCGTGCAGCGCGCCGCCGCCGCCACGCCCGCGCTGAAGCAGGGCGGCTCGCCCACCGCACCCGCAAACGACGACGGCGCCTTCCACCTGCAGTTCCCCGGCGGCGCCGTCTCGTTCCCGGTGAAAGGCGAGACCGGCGAGGCGGAGTTCGACCTGGGGCCCTACGCCGAGCGCATCCCCGGGCTCAGGCTGGGGATGCTCACGGTGAAGCTCGCCGGGAACGGCACGGTGAAGGGCGCTACCATCAGCGCCGGCGTCGCCGTCCCCTTCGTCAGCGGCGCCGTCTCCATCTCCGTGGACGAGAAGGGCGCCATCGGCAAGGCCGGCGGCGACCTGGTGGTGGAGGTGCCGCACTTCGCCACCGGCAAGCTGGAGTGGAGCTACGAGGCCGGCGCGCTCAGCGGCACCCTGAACGTGGGCGCACGGCAGATCCAGGTGCCCGGGCTGCCGCTGAAGGACAGCTCGCTCACCATCCGCGTGGTCAGCGGCGTGCTCTCGGTGGACGGGCACGCGACCACCGGCGACGGCGTCCCCGGCCTGTCCGAGGGGCGGCTGACGGTGGCGTACGACGGGCAGCGCAAGGCGTTCGCCATCGCCGTGGGCGCGACGGTGGACGTGCCGGGGCTCGACGCCGCGACCTTCGACGTGGCGATGGACGCCGACGGGCGCTGGACGGGGAGCGGCGACGTCTCCACCTCGTTCACCGGCGGCAGCGGGTCGGTGCACCTGGAGATGGAGAACTGGGCGATCACGGCCGGCGAGGGAACGGTGGCCTACACCCGCGGTCCGCTGGCGGGCTCGCTCACCGTGCGCCTGACCCCGCCGGAAGAGGGCAAGCCGGGCGAGCTGGCCATCGGCGGCGAGGGCGACCTGGCGGTGGAGGTGGCGCCCTGGCTCAAGGGGAGCGGCCACGCCGTGCTCTATCCCGACGGCAACGTGGACCTGTCCGGCGCGCTCACCTTCCCCAGCGAGGTGGAGCTCTTCAAGGAGAAGAGGTTCGAGAAGACGCTCTTCCAGATGGACCAGGAGTTCCCGCTCTGGGGCGTCACCATCCCCGTGGTGGGCTCCATCGGCCTGATCGCCGAGATCCACGCCAAGCTGGGGGTGCGCACCACGTTCGGCCCCGCCGTGCTGCGCGACATCCTGGTGGAGGGCACCTACAGCACGCGCGAGGGAAAGGCGCCCGAGGCCGGCGGCAGCGCGGCCAGCGGTGCCGGCGACCCCGACGCCGCGCCCGAGCCCAGCTTCGCGGTGTCGGGCGAGTTCTTCGTCCCCGCCGGGGCCGAGCTGGTGGTGATCGTGGGCGGCGGCGTGGGGCTTTCGGCGCTGATCGCCAAGCTCAGCGGCGGGATCGACATGGTGGGCACGGCGGGCGCGTACAGCACGCTCTCGGTGCGCCCGCGCTTCCAGTACCAGGACGGCAAGTACTCGTTCAAGGGAGTGGCCGAGCTGCAGGCGGCGCTGGTGGCCAGCCTGGGGATCAACGCCTACGCGGCGGCCGAGGTGGGGATCGGGTGGCTGTCGAAGGAGGTTTGGCGCAAGGACTGGGAGCTGGCCAACTTCACCTGGGACCCCGGCATGTCGCTGGGGATGAAGGCGGGGCTCGACTACACGCTGGGCGAAAGCTTCGAACCCAAGTTCGACGTGGAGCCGATCACCGTGGACCCCAAGAAGCTGGTGAAGGCCGCCATGCCCGACAGCGGAAAGGCCACGCCCGACAAGCCCAAGAACGAGAAGCCCAAGATCAACCTGAAGCTGGACCCAGCCCCCGAATCCGTCACCGTCGACGCCCAGAGCACGTCGAAGGCGGGGGTGCCGCAGAAGCAGGATATCAAGGGCGGCGGCGGGAAAGACACGGGCGGCGGCACCACGGAGGGCCGCGGCGAGATGGCGGTGGAGGGCGAGGCCGACTCCGAGGCGCCGCCCTTCGTGCCCCCCAAGCCCGCCGCCGCCGAGAAGGTCCCCGAAGACGAGACGCACGACGAGGGATGGGAGGTATACATCTGGGACCACTTCCTGAGCGACCTGGAGTCGAGCACCGGCCGCCACATCGCCCGGAAGAAGTCGGGGAACACAAAGAAAGCGAAGAACCAGGGCGAGAAGAGCAAGTCGGCCGAGCAACGCGCGAAGCAGAAGCAGAGCACGGCGGAGAACCTGGACCCCGAGAAGGCATGGGAGAAGTTCCGAGCGCAGAAGGGCACCCGCAAGGACTTCGACGCGAAGATCAACGATGAGTATTGGGACTATCACCACCACGAGTGGAAGCCGCGCCGCTACAGACTCCGCGAAGACTACAAGGAGATGGAGTGGCCCCTGTGGGTACCGCCACAGAAAGCGGGGATCGCCATCCCCGGAATGAACCAGAAGAAGAAAAAGGTGACGCACGCGGACATCTTGAAGAAGTACAAAGAGGCTGCGCAATCAGACTCCAAGCCCTTGCGAGCCTTCCCCCGCGAGCCGCGGGGTAATGTGCGTACCACGTGGAAAAACGCAGACCTTCCAGTAGCCAATCCGGCCGCACGCGGGAAGGACGTCCCGCATGCAGTCGACCACATCATCGAACTACAGGTGGGCGGAAGCAACGAGTTGGAGAACCTGCAACTGCTGGAGGAGAGCGACAACAGCTCGGCGGGCTCCTCTATCATGCACCAGGTGGAACATGATCGTGCCGAGGCCAATAACGCCAAGGTGCAGTACAAAAAGGTGGTGGGTACCGAGGCGGACCGCCTCAACAAGATGAAGAAGTATGGGGGTAAGCCGTGACCATGCGATCGACTGACACTCCTGCCGCCTGGAACGCCGAGGGCGTGCGCCGCCGCGCCGCGGGCGACTGGCGCGGCGCGCTGCGGGCCTTCCACGCCGCCGCCGCGGCCGATCCCGCGCTCCCTGAGCCGCTGGCGAACGCCGCCGCCGTGTTCCTGGCGGCGGGTGACCCCGAGCGCGCCCACCGCACCGCCGCCGTGGCGCTGACGCTGGACTCGGCGCACCCCGTCGCCCTGCCGGTATCGCGCCTGGCCGCCGCGCTGCTGGGCCGCCGCGCGCCCACCGCCGACGTGGTGCGCGCCTTCGCGGCCGGCGAGCTGGCGCTGGTGCTACTCGCCGCGGGCCGCGACGGGCACGCGCACGCCGCGGCCGCCGTGCTGCGCCGCGCGCTGGAGGTGCGCGGCGAACTGCCGGCGCTGCTCTTCGCCGCCGCCATCCTCTGCGCCACGGGCGGCGACCGGGCATCCGCGGCCTGGTTCGCGTCGCGCCTCCCCGCCGGCTTCCCCTCCCTTGCCCCGCTCCTGTCCGAGCGCCCGGACGACGACACGCTCCGGCGCCTCACCGCCGGCGTCGGCGCCGCCCTCGCGGCCGAGGACGCACGCCACGGCTACGCCCGCGCGTACTGGCGTATTCGCAACGACTCCGCGCCGGGGGTCTGACGAACGCCCGGTGAAACACCGACCGGATCACAGGCACTGAAGCTCCCTCCGGGCGGTAATCGCGATGACTTGGGAACGGTTTCTGGACGTCGTGGTCATCTCCTGTGGGAGGAGATCGCGACGGAACCAACGAGGGATGCGGGTGAGACGAGTTGAACGTGAGTTCGACCCGTGTCAAACGGCTGCCGATGAAAGGGCAAGCGTGATCTCCTGGCGGACCCAGCCCTCGGGCTCCCACTCGATGCGGGAAGCCAGGGCCTGCGTCGCGCCTCCCGTGGCGATCCGGCCCAGAGTCCACGCCGCATGCCGCGGACCAAGGGCTCGTCATCGTTCAACGCGAGCGGTGACGTAGAGTACCGCTCCACCATACTCCTCGTTCTTACCAGTCGACGGGGGGTCGCTCCAGTGCGACCCCCGTGAAGGGCTCCTCGCCTGTCATCCATTCGCTACAGAGACCGTTCGTCAGCCGATCCGCGGCCCGCCACGACCGCTCTACCATCCTTCCACCTCCCCGATCTACAATGCCACCTCCCCCGAACGAAGAGGCACTTCAGTTGGTCCTTGGGCGCGGCCCGAGTGGAGGATGGTCTGGAACCTCCCGGCACGTAAGCAAGCATACTGAACCGCTTCGGCGGGGGTGAGACACCACCGAGATCGGCATGGTCAACGAGCACCGCTTTGCCTTCTGATCCTGGAACCGGTGGGTTCGCGAGGCAGGACGGCCCGCGCCGCCGCGCTCGTCACCGTCGGGGAACAGCCGGTACAGCAGCATGTGCCTGAACTGCCGTCCAGCTGACGCGGGCTGCGTGTCCACCCACCGTGCGAACACCCACGGGTCGGCCAGGATCCGGTCCCGTTCCGCGACCGCAAGACGTTTCCAGTCACGCGAGAGCTCGATCGCAAAGGCGAGCTCACGCCACTTGTGCGTGCTGAACCCGTTGCCCGGGTTGGCCACACCTTGTCAAGCATTTCCAGCGCCCGCCCGGCCTCCGGAAGGACCTCGCCGGACCATTCCCACACGCGCCGGATGTGCTGCCGCTTGGTGCCTCCCTTCAGCGCTCTCTCCTGGGCGTCAGGTACAGGATCCAGATCAGCTCGGATGCGAGCTGCTTGGCGGCCGCGGGCGCCAGCTGCTCCTGCAACTTGCCGAGAAAGTTGCGATCGCCGGTGTCGAAGTTCTGCAGAAAGTAACGGTCGAGGTGTGCGAGGTTCTCCAGCGTCCACAAACCGCGATCAGAGAGAATCGAGCGCTCGGCCTGCAGGCAGCAGTCTCGTCACAGGGCGAGCGGCCTCGACACGCGAGGGGATTTATGCCAGCGTGTCATTGATCGTTGTATCCGGAATGGAGGAGTGGACAGGCGTGCTCAAGCCGCCGCCGGGTGGTCGCGGCGGGCCACGCCGGCGAGCAGCGGCTGCATCCGCAGATCCTCGGGCACCGTGCAGACCTCGTGGCGGTCGCGCACCATCCGCAGCAGCCGCTCCAGCAGCCGCCCGGGGTAATGCTCAGCCACGTGAGCCGCGTGCGCAATGACGAAAAGCTGCCGGCGCGCGCGGGAGAGGGCCACGTTCAGTAGGTTGGGGAACTCGCGGGTTCGGGTCTCGTCCATGAAGCGCGAGCGCCCCCGCCCGGGCGCCACCACCAGGTCCAGCGCCACGATGTCGCTCTCGGACCCTGGCTGCTGTGCACCGTGGCGAAGCGCACGCTGGGCACGCGCCCGGTTGACGCCTCGCGCTCGTACGCCTTCTTCTGCGCCACGAACGGCGACAGAACCAGGATCGAGGCGCGCGGCTGCGCCTCGCGCAGGCTCCAGAGCAGCGAGCCCACGATGCCGCGGTGCACCAGGTTCTGGCGGCTGGCGCTCATCTTCACCCAGCGCGTGGTGGCGCGGGCCGGCGTGTGCCTGGTGTCGAGCAGCACCACGCGCCCCTCCCGCGGCGCGTTGCCGTCGCGCAGCGCTCCGTCGTAGAAGAAATCCACCGCCGATTTTCCCGAACTGTGCAACTCAATCATCTCGCGAGGGGTCGCGTATCAGGAATCAATCGTCGAGCTTCTCGCAGAAGACGTGTGCAGTGGGTCGGTCGGCTGAGCTGCACCGTATCGCCGGGGCGTTCCCGGCTGCGAGCACGTCGCACTGCGTAATCCCCGCTGCAGCCAAGCCGGAAAGCCGCCGCCTCACCCCCGAAAGGTGTCGAGTAGAGCGGCCATGGTAGCGGCGATCCAGCGGGGCGTTGTTCGGCATGTGCGTCCGCCAACCTGGCGATGGACGGCGGCGGATGGACTACGTCTACGGGAGCGTGCAGGCGAGGCGGGTGGCGATGCCGGGGAGCTTGGCGGTGCCCTCGCTGGTGAGCAGGACGGAGCCGTCCTCGCCCAGGCTCACGCCCTCGCCCTGCGCCTCGCCCACGGGGATCAGGTCCACCGCGACCGGGTCCACCCCGCCGCGCACGAAGTCCTGCGTGCGGTACAGGTAGAGCGCGCCGTACGTGCGCACCGCCAGCCACCTTCCGTCGGGCGTGGCGCTGGCGTCGGTCACGCGGTCGCCGTGCTGCTTCACCTTCGGCGCGATGCGGCGCACGAGCTGGAGCTGCACGGTGCTGCCGGCCACCAGCGGCCCGGGGAAGCGCCACAGCTCCACGTCGCTGTTCTCGCCCTTGGTGACCAGGTACGTCTGCCCGTCGGGCAGCACGAACATGGCTTCGGAGTCGCGCCCTTTTCCGGGGTAGACGCCGCGGATCTCCTCGGCCGGCGCGCTGGAGTCCGCCGTGGGGTCCGGCTCGGGGAAGCGCCAGATGGAGACGTGCTTGCGTCTGCCCTCGTTGTCGCCCGTGTCGCCCAGGTACACGCAGTCGCCACCGCCGGCGCACGGGCCCATGGCGGCCGACTCCCAGTCCTTGTTCTTGGCGCCGGTCACCACGATCCGGCCGCGCTCCGCCCCGCCCGCGTCGAAGCCGTAGAGGACGGGCTGGTTGCCGGAGTCCAGGAAGGTCCAGAAGACGCCCGGGTAGTGCCGGCTGGCGATCACGCCGCTGGTCTCGGTGACCTCGTCCGGCAGCACGATGTCGCTGCCCACGATGCGGCACGGCTCGGGCGCGGGCCCGCGCGTGGGCGCGACCCCCTCGGCCGAGAGCTCCGGGGCGGATTTCGGGGCCTTGGCGTGCTTGGCCCCATCCACCGGCTTGCAGGCGGCCAGGAGCAGCACGGCGGCAAGCAGGCCGGCACGGACGGCGAGGGGGTGGTTCGACGGCGGCATGGTCACGACTGCGGCGGTTCGGGTGCGAAGGCGCGGCGGCCGCCTTCGCCGGCGATGCGGCCGGCGGCGTGGGGCGCCCGCTGGGGGCGGCGGTAGTACGTGCCGTCGGAGCCCAGCTCCCAGGCGCGCGGGTCGGCCAGGTCGCCCTCCAGGATCTCGTCCAGGCGGGCGCGGTGGTCGGGGTCGGCGACGGGCGTGACCACCTCCACGCGCTTGCTCAGGTTGCGTGTGCGCCAGTCTGCCGAGCCGATGTAGTGCTCGGGCTCGCCCGCGTTGGCGAAGCGGAAGATGCGCATGTGCTCCAGGAAGCGGCCCAGGATGCTCACGATCCAGACGTTCTCGGACAGCCCCTCCACGCCCGGCCGGAGCGCACACAGCCCGCGCACCACCAGCTCGATGCGCACGCCGGCCTGCGAGGCGCGGTAGAGCGCGGAGATGATCTCCCGGTCCGCCAGGCCGTTGAACTTGGCGCGGATGTGCCCGCCACGCCCCTCGCGCGCGTGCCCGGCCTCGCGGTCGATCATCTCCACGAGCCGCGCGCGCATGTTCTGCGGCGCGACGAGCATGCGGCGGTAGCCTTCCACGGGCGCGTAGCCGGTGAGCAGGTTGAAGAGGTCGTTCACGTCCTCCCCCAGCGCCTCGTCTGCCGACAGCAGCCCCAGGTCGGTGTACGCGGCGGACGTCGTCGCGTTGAGGTTGCCGGTGCCGACGTAGAGGTAGCGGCGCAGCCCCTCGGCCTCGCGGCGGACGACGAGGGCGACCTTGGCGTGGATCTTCAGCCCGGGAAGGCCGTGGATCACGTGGATGCCGGCGGCCCGGAGATACCGCGCCCACTCGATGTTGCGCTGCTCGTCGAAGCGCGCGGTAAGCTCCACCAAGGCCACGACCTGCTTGCCGCGCGCGCTGGCCCGCCGCAGCGCCTCCACGATGCGCGACGAGCGGTTGGTGCGGTACAGCGCCAGCTTGATGGCGACCACGTCGGGATCGTCGGCCGCCTCGGTGACGAAGCGCTCCACGGTGGCCTCGAACGAGTCGTGCGGGAAGTGCACCATCACCTCGCGCTCGCGCAGCACGTCCATCACCGGCCGCGTTGCGTCCAGCGGGTCGCGCGGCTCGAACGCGGGGTAGTGCAGGCCCTCCACGCCCGGCATCTCCAGCCCCGCGATCTCGCGCAGGCCGCGCAGGTCCACCAGCCACTCCAGGGGATACACGTCGGCCTCGCCGAGGGATGCGGCGTGCTGCGCGTCCTCGAACTGGAGCTCGCGGATGAGCAGCGCGCGCACCTCGGGCGGCATGGCGCCCTCCACCTCCAGCCGCACGACGGGGCGGAAGGGGCGCCGCCGAACCTCCTCCTCCACCGCCTGCAGCAGGTCCGTCACGTGCTCGCGGTCCAGCGACAGCTCGGCGCTGCGCGTCACGCGGAAGGTCCACGCGCCTTCCACCTGCATGCCCGGGTAGAGCGAGCCCAGCCCGCCGCGGATCACGTCCTCCACCGGCACGAACGTCCGCCCGTCCGGCAGGGGCACGAAGCGCGGCAGGCTGCCCGGCAGCTCGATCACCACGAAGCGCTCCGGCCCGCCGGCAGGCTCGCGGATCAGCGCGCCCAGCGCCGGGCGCAGGTTGCGGATGTGCGGGAACGGGTGGCCCGGCCCGGCGGCAAGCGGGGTGAGCACGGCATGCACCCGGTCGCGGTAGTAGCCGCGCACGAACTCCGTCTCCCCGTCGTCCAGCTCCGAGGGGCGGAGGACGCGGATGCCATGGCGGGCCAGCGCGGGCAGCAGCGAGCCGAACAGCAGCCGGTATGCCGAGCCCATCAGCGTCCGCGCCCGCGCGCCGATGGCGTCCAGCTGCTCCTGCGGGCTCACGCCGTCTATGGTGCGCTTGGCGCTGCCCACGGCGACCTGGCGCTTGAAGCCGGCGACGCGCACGCGGAAGAACTCGTCGAGGTTGGCGTAGAAGATGGAGAGGAAGCGCACGCGCTCGAACAGCGGCGTCTCCGGGTCTTCCGCCAGCGCCAGGACGCGCCGGTTGAAGGCGAGCACGCTCAGCTCCATGTTGAGCAGCGTGCCCGGCGGCAGCTCGTCGCCCTCCTGCTGGATGGCCTCGGCCGCGACCTCCTCGCTGAGCGGCACGTCGCCGCGGGCGGGGAGCGCGGGGAAGCGCGAGACCACCGCCACGTCCGCGGCGACGTCGCCCTCCGCCAGCCCCTCGCGCGCGACGACGGCGAGCGCGACCAGCGTGGCCGCGTCGCGCAGCGCGGGCGAGCCGACGGCGTCGATGGCCTCCTCCAGCGTCATCCACACCACGTCCGCCTGCGCCTCGGCGTCCGCGTCGGGCCGGACGCCTTCCACCACCCACACCTCGGTGCTGGGGCCGCGGGCGTGGCCGGGCTGCGTGCCCAGCAGGCGCACGCGGCCCGCGCCGTGGCCGAAGCAGGCGCGGGTGGCGCGGCGGCACGCCTCCTCGCCCTTGCCCGGGCCGGCGGGCACCGCCACCAGCTCCCCGTCGCGCCGCAGCGCCACGCGGCCGCCGTCCATGGCCAGGATCGCCACGCGGCGGGCGGAGCGCACGGCTTCCTCCAGCCGGTCCAGCTCCAGGCGCCCCAGCCGCTCGCCCGCCCGCTCGATGGGGTCCGCGCGCACGGCCCGCAGCCCGAACTCCTCGGCCGTCTCGCGCAGCGAGCGGGCGATGGCCTCCTCGCGCGCGGCCGGGTAGCGCACCTCCATCTGGTACATCTCGGCCGTCTCGTCGCCGGAGCGGACCAGGGTGGCGTCGCAGATCACGGCCACGCGGCCGCCTTCGCCCTCGCCGCCGTTGAGCAGGGCGGTGCGGGTGGTGCGCGCCGTCTCCAGCTCCAGCCAGGGCCGCAGGCGCGCCGGGTCCACCAGCCCGCGCAGCAGGCGGGCGGGCTCGGAGAGGCCGGCGAACAGGTCGTGCGGCTCGCCCTCGCTCACGGTGATGTGCGCGCTGCGGCAGCCGCCGTCCGGGCCGCCTCCGGGAGCCTCCACGGTGAGCGTCTTCTCCGTGCCCTGCATGCGCAGGCGGGCCACGGCGCCGCGGCGCTCCAGCGCGCCGTCGGGCGTGTCCCAGTACACGTCGCGGAAGAACTCGCCGCGCGTGCCTTCCGGGCGCACGCGTCCGGGGAACGGCTCGGTCATCAGCCGCTCCAGCGTCTCGCGCGTCGCCACCTCGAACCGCAGGGACCGCTCGTCCATCGTCACCCGTTCCGTCGCTCCCGCCGCCGCTCG